>JAFSOW010000233.1 GCA_017443165.1 Acidaminococcaceae bacterium
ATAGCGCCGCAGAAGCAGATATATATGCGGTGAAGGCGGTGGCGTATCCGGCAAAGGATATCGGATATCTGAGACTCCTGTGTCAGACCTGTGGGATTAGTCTGGATCCAGATGCAAAAATCATAAGAAAGTTTGCCGGGCCGGGTTTTTTCCTCAGGGCAAAAAATTCTCTTGGGTTGAATATACAGAGATGCGGTCAGGCAATCGCGGCGTTTGGTCACGGGTTATATATCCGCCGCGGCAAGTATTTTTAGTTGCAGTTACACTTTTTCTGCTTCGCCCATTTCACTCCAGCCGGTGCGCAGTTCCGGCGGACGCTGCACGGTGTGGTCGGTGCGCTGGGTAAAGCCCCGGCCGAATACGTCGCTGGCGTCCTGCACGATCATGAAGGCAAAGGGGTCCAGCTTTTTGACCAGCTGTTTGATCTTGGCCACCTGGGTCAGTTTGACCACGCAGAACAGCAGTTTCCTGTGCTGGTGGGTGTAGGCCCCTTCCCCTTCGATGTAGGTGACGCCCCGGCCTACGATTTTGATGATTGCTTCCGCGATTTCTTCGTTACGGTCGCTGATGATGATAATATTTTTTTTGAAGTCAAAGCCGTCGGTGAAGGCGTTTGACACTTTAAATACGATGAAGTATGCGGTGAGGGTGTACAGGGCCGGTTCCAGTCCGAAGAAGAAGGCGCCTGCCGTCAGCAGCACGATGTTGATCAGGAAACCGGTGGTGCCGATGCTGATGCTGTAAAATTTCTGGACGATGGCGCCGATGATATCACTGCCGCCGGTGCTGCCACCCACCCGGTACAGGGTACCCAGCCCGATGCCGTGGAGTACGCCGCCGGCGATACAGCTCAGCATGGGATCGTGGACCTGTGTCAATTGCTGCAGCGGCGCGAACAGCTGCAGGAAGAATGACAGGACCAGGGTGCCGTAGATGCCGCTGATAAAATAGTTGCGGCTCATCAGCTTATAGGCCAGGAAGAACAGGGGGATGTTGAAAATAATGTTGGTGACGCTGACCTGCCAGCCGAACAGGTAGTACAGGATCATGCCCAGGCCGGTGATGCCGCCGCTTAATAAGTGGTGGGGCAGGAAGAATGCATTCAGCGCGATGCCGGAGATACAGGTTCCCAATGTAATCGTGAGGTAACGTTTTATTTGTTTATTCATAAATATATAGCTCCTTGTGGTAAAACATAATTCTGTGTGTAACCGTTTTCAGGATATGCGTCAACTAATGCCGCCAACCTGACTTGATAAACAGGTCGAACAGAAAATACTTACATAGCATACCACTCCCGCAAAAAAATGCAAGGGGGTGGTTTAAATTATTTGGCCAATTCTTTTTTTCTGTAGCAAATATTTAAAAAATGGCTGTAATGTGCTAAAATATGGTAGGTATTTTGTATACAGTATTTTTTGGCATTTGGGTAAGGCAATCCGGTCGGACGGTTTTCACATAACGCGCGGGTTGCCGAAGAGATAAGGAAATCGTGAATGAAGCTGACGGAAACAGGGTATGCCAAAATCAATCTGGGGCTTGATGTATTGGGGCTGCGTCCGGACAAGTACCACGAAGTGGCCATGGTGATGCAGACGATCAGCCTGGCGGATACGGTAACCTTTACGGAGAGTCCGGAACTGAAAGTGACCACGGACCTGGCCGGTCTGGAGGGAGGACCTTCCAACCTGGCCTGGAAGGCAGCGGTGCTTATGGGGGAGTATGCCCACCGGGAGCCGCGTGTGCATATTCACATAGAGAAAAAGGTATTCCTGGCGGCCGGGCTGGCCGGGGGAAGCACAGATGCCGCCGCGGTGCTGCGGGGCCTGAACCGGTTCTGGGAACTGGACCTGTCCGGGGAAAAACTGGAGAGGCTGGGCGCGAAACTGGGTTCGGATGTTCCCTTCTGCGTAGCCGGGGGAACCGCGCTGGCAACCGGCCGGGGCGAGATACTGACCCCGCTGCCGGATTTACCGCCGCTGCAGCTGGTACTGGCGAAACCGGCTCTGGAAGTTTCCACGCCCTGGGCGTACCGGGAGTTTGACAAGCAGAAAAATGTAGTCCATCCGGATATTGAAGGAATGGTTCAGGCGGTACGGGACGGTGACGTGCAGGGTGTGCTGCGCCGCTTCGGCAACGTGCTGGAGCCGGTGACGGCAGATGCCCATCCGGAAATCCGGGAGATTCAGCGGCAGATGCTGGAGAACGGAGCGGAGCCCGCTATGATGAGCGGCAGCGGTCCTACGGTTTTCGGAATTGTAAAAGATAAAGAAACCGGCGAAAAGATTGCCGGGATATTGCAGGCGCAGCGTCTGGAAACTGCGGTTGCGTATATGACGGGGAGGAAGAATGTATGAGCGGTCATCTGGAACAGATTCGTCTGGACAGTTATAAACCTTTGCGGGAGCTGGTGTGCGAACACATCAGGGAAGCAATCATCAACGGCGTCTTCGCGCCGGGAGAACGCCTGATGGAGATCCAGATGGCGGACGAGATGGGCGTAAGCCGCACCCCGGTCCGGGAAGCGATCCGTAAGCTGGAAATGGAAGGCTTTGTGGTGATGATTCCCCGGCGTGGCACCTATGTTTCCAACATGTCCATCAAGGATATCAACGATGTGTACGAAATCCGCATCAGCCTGGACACCCTGGCGGCGGGACTGGCAGCGGAACGCATCAGCGACGAGGAACTGGAAGAACTGCAGCGCCTGCTGGTAAAGGTGGGCAATGCCATTGAAGAAAACGACATGGCCAAAGTGGTGGAAGCGGATATCGAGTTCCACGATGTGTTATACAAGGCCAGCCGCAACGAACGGCTGCGCAACATCATTAATAATCTGCGGGAACAGATTACGGTGATCCGGGGCGTATCCATGCGCTATCCGGGGCGCCTGAAAGACACCCAGGAAGAGCATCGCCGTCTGGTGGAAAGCATCGCGGCCCGGAATGTGGAAAGAAGTCAGGAAGCGGCCCGTATCCATCTGGAAAACGCGGAGCGGACCCTGATGATCGCCATGTCGGAACGTAAGGGCAGCGAGGAGATTCATAATTCCCTTGCGGCAAAAAAGTGACGGAAAACCATGAATACAGAAATGACGAAACCTGGGGAGACGCCGGTCAGACGGCGTCTCCTTAAATATGATTTGATCATCCTGGCCGGCGGGGCGGGCACGGTGACCCTGCCGGGGCAGGGGGAACGGGCCAGGGCGCTGGCGGAACTGAAGGGCCGGCGCCTGCTGGATTATATAGTAGACGGCGTGCGGGAAAGCTCGCGTGTCGCGTCCGTGGTCCTGGTGACCCACAGCACGCATCTGGAAGCCTTTCGGCAGGCTGCTGTTCAGGGGCTTCTGTTGTGCGCCTGTGACGGCAGCATGGCGGAATGCGCGGCGGCGGCGATTCAGAAACTGCGTGAGCAGCCGGGACATGAAAATATCACAAAGGTTGCAACGGTATGTGATGACCTTCCTTTTCTGACCGGCGAAGCCCTGGACGACTTTATTGCCCGGGCAGAAGCAGCGGATGCGGACGGGGTCTATGCCATCGTGCGGAAAGAGGCCTGTCTGCGGGAGTTCCCTTCGTTGCGGCGCACGTTCTTTCATTTAAAAGAAGGCGATTTTACCGGCGGCAACGTGTCGCTGGTTTCCGTAAATCTGTTTCCGGGCTGCATCGAAAAGATGAAAGAAGTTTTTGCCCTGCGCAAGAACCCGGTGAAACTGGCAGCCTGGCTGGGTCCCCTCTTTATTCTGAAAATGCTTTTCCATCAATTGTCTCTGGAGGATGTGGAAAGAAAAGTCTCGGAGCTGTTCGGTTACCGGGGCCGGGCCGTCATTACGGATTACGCCTGCATCGGCACGGATCTGGATAAGGCGGAGGAATGGGCGGAAGCGGAAAAGTATTTGTAAATCGTATAGCCTAGTAATATAATGAAACAAACAGCTAACGAAACAAACGGCTGATGCAACAAACAGCTAAGGAAACAAATGGCAGGATACTTTTGTAAGGATATAGGTTAAAGGAGAGAAAAACGATGGCAAACTTAACAGCTGTAATTCTCGCGGCAGGCAAAGGCACACGGATGAAGTCCAAACTGCCCAAGGTATTGCATAAAGTAGGTGGGCATCCCATGCTGGAGCATGTGATGGACGCGGCGGAAGCGGCAGGCTGCCGTGACAACGTGGTCGTGATCGGCCACGGTGCGGAACTGGTACGGGAACTGGTGGGCAGCCGGGCCCGGATTGCCCTGCAGGCCGAACAGCTGGGGACCGGCCATGCGGTGCTGCAGGCTGCGGATACCCTGAAAGATTTTACCGGCACGGTGATGATCCTGTGCGGCGACACGCCGTTATTGGAAGCGGAAGAGCTGAAGAAGTTCTACGCGGAGCATGTGAAATCCGGCGCGGCGGCCACCGTAATGTCCGCCATGATGGAAGATCCCTTCGGGTACGGCCGTATCCTGCGGGACGACAACGGGGACGTGGCCGGCATCGTAGAGCAGAAAGATGCTTCCGAAGAACAGAAGCTGATTAAGGAAATCAATACCGGCAACTACTGTGTGGAAGCCCCGCTCCTGTTTGAAGTGCTGCGGACGCTGGGCAACGATAACGCCCAGGGCGAGTATTACCTGACGGATGTGCTGGCCAAACTGCGGGCCATGGGCAAAAAGGTGGGCGGTGTGGTCACGGCCGACAGCGAGATGATCATGGGCGTCAACAGCCGCCGCCAGCTGGCCGAAGCGGAAAGCGTCATGCGCCGCCGCATCCTGGAAAAACTCATGGACGAAGGCGTGACCGTGATGGATCCGGCTTCTACCTTTATTGAAAAAAGTGTAAAGATTGCCCCGGATACCACCATTTATCCGTATACATGGCTGCAAGGGGAAACCGTGATCGGGGAAGATTGCGAGATTGGGCCCAATGTGCGCCTGGAAAACGTGAAAGTGGCAGACGGATGCCGTTGCGGGTTTACCCATATGCATGACTGTGAAGTTAAATAATAATTACGGGCAAACTTATACATAAGAAGTAAAAACCAATTAACCCTTTTTTTCCTTTAGAAAAATACTTGTGGGAAACAGGGGATTTGGTATATACTAAATAGGGATTTTCAAAAATCAGTAATTTGCGGCAAGTCATTTCAGGAATCCATGGGAGACGGGGAGGAAGTCCAAATGTTGGCAAATGAAGACAAATTCAGGATTTTTACGGGTAACGCAAATCCGGACCTGGCACGGGAGATCGCGGCTTATCTGGGAACCACGTTAGGTGATGCGGTCATCAACCGGTTTAACAACGGTGAAGTGCAGGCAATGATCAATGAAAGCGTTCGCGGCAAAGATGTGTTTATTGTCCAGCCCACATGCGGACCCATTGTCAATGACAATGTAATGGAACTGCTGATTATGGCAGACGCCTTCAAACGGGCTTCCGCCAATCATATTATCGCAGTAATTCCTTTCTACGGGTATGCCCGCCAGGACCGCAAGGCCCGGGGCCGCGAGCCCATTACGGCCAAGCTGATGGCGGATATTCTGCAGTGCGCAGGCATTACCCGCGTGGTGACCATCGACCTGCATGCGGCCCAGATCCAGGGTTTCTTCAATATCCCGCTGGACCATATGCCGGCAGCTCCCGTACTGGCTGATTACATTAAACAGAAAAACCTGAAGGACATGATCGTAGTTTCTCCTGACCTGGGCGGCGTAAGCCGTGCCCGTGTCTTCGCGGAACGTCTGAACTGCGGTCTGGCCATTATTGATAAACGCCGTCCGGAACCGGGCGTCGCGGAAGTCATGAACCTCATCGGCAGTGTGGAAGGCAAGACGGCCATCATGGTAGACGATATGGTAGATACGGCAGGTTCCCTGACTGAAGGCGCCAAGGCGCTGAAAAAGTTTGGGGCCAGGGAAGTCTATGCCTGCTGCACACATCCCATCCTGACAGCTCCGGCCATAAGCCGTATCGCTGCTTCGGAGATTACGGAACTGGTTGTGACCAATACCATTCCGCTGGCTCCGGAGAAAAAACACCCCAAGATCAAGGTGCTGTCTATTGCCCCGATCCTGGCAGAGACTATGCTGCGCATCTTTAACGACTGGTCTGTAAGCCAGCTGTTTGAAGAGGTATAAGAGGATTTTATCAGGCTCCGTGTCACGGTATGCGGAGCCTTTCTTTTATTTTTAGTTTGGTAATTAAGGTAGTTTTTATGCGAGTGTTATGTATCATGGGGGCGTTTTATCTGGCGGCCCTGGTTTTCCTCTGGGCCGGCCGCCGGGGAAACGTGTCCCGGAAGCTGGCTGTTGTTGTTTCCGCAGTCTGTCTGCTGGCAGGTTCCGGTGCGTTGGCGGCGGCTGTGTACCCGTGGGGAAACAGTTATGGGGTCACCGTGAACCGTCTGCAGGATCTGCCCGGCAAAGGGGTGGTTCCGGCAGCAGCAGGGTATATGGCTCTGACCTTTGACGACGGACCCTATCCGCCTTACACGGACCGCCTCCTGGACGTACTGAAAGAGAAGAAGGTGCATGCCACGTTCTTTCTGGTGGCGGAACAGGCGCAGCGGCATCCGGAACTGGTGAAACGCGCGTTGGCCGAAGGACATACTGTCGGGCTGCATGCCTTCCGGCACCGGGACTTCCTGAAGCTGACGGAAGAAGAAAGACAGAACGATCTGGCGCTTGGGAAAAAAGTGTTGCATGACATTACCGGTAAAGAACCGGTGTACTGGCGGCCGCCCCATGGCTTCCGGGATTTTTCCGTGATGGAAGTGGCTGCCGCGGAAAAACTGACGGTGGTGAACTGGTCGGTGATACCCCGGGACTGGACGGGGATCGGCAAACAGGAAATCCATAACCGGGTGACAGACAAGGCGGAAAACGGAGCCATCGTCCTGCTGCATGACGGGGACAGTCCTTTTTACAAAGCATCCCGTCAGGCAACGGTGGATGCGGTTGCGCTTCTCATTGACAGCCTGCGGGAAAAAGGGTATCATTTGGTATCGTTGGAAGAATACGTGTCAGGAAAATAATAATCAAAGCGGTACAGGACGGTAACGCGGAATGTAAGCGCAGGATAAGATATAACGTTTGAGGGATAAACAGATGAAAATCATAGCAGGATTGGGGAACATCGGAAAAGAATACGATAAGACCCGGCATAATATCGGTTTTATGGTAGCGGACGAACTGGCCCGGCGCTGGAACC
>JAFSOW010000234.1 GCA_017443165.1 Acidaminococcaceae bacterium
ACTTTGTCACGCATCACCGCAATCTTATCTGCCATGTCTTCCGTAATATATTCATTGATGTGGAACAGCACGTTGCCTTCCGCGTCTTTGATATCTTCCGCCAGGGTCCTGCCGATGATACGGTCGTGGAGGGATTCGATTTCCGTCCCGTTTTCCGTGATGGATTCTATTTCAATTCCGTCAATCTCATTATTCCGGACAGAAACCTCACTCACCGTGCCGTCCAGCAGAATCCGGTCGATATCCGCTTCCGTCAGCGTGGCGCCGGCACCGACCAGTACTTCACCGCTGCCGTTGACAACATCTTCGGAAACTTCCTTATTTGCATAGTGATGCATCAGCATATCTTTGAGCTTACTGTTGGCAAAATCTTCAGGGATGTTGATAGAAACCTCTTCACGGGCTTCTTCAACGTCACCTTCGCCATTCGGAACATAGATGCTGATCGAAGTTATCTTCGCGTCCATCAGACGATTGTAAACATCATTGGTGATGATGGTATCGGATTCCACAATCGGCGCGCCGGTTTCTTCATTAATAATAGTTGCTGCCAGCATGCGGTTGATTACTTTTGAACGGATCTTCTTCGCACTGGCTCCCAGTTCTGCCTTGCACAGGCGGTTCCGTTCCTTCACCAGGTTGCAGGTGTGGATATCGCAGTCGTCTTCACGGACGATGACATCCTGCGCCACATCTACCAGACGGCGGGTCAGGTAACCGGAGTCTGCCGTACGCAATGCGGTATCCGCCAGACCTTTACGTGCGCCATGGCTGGAAATAAAGTATTCCAAAATCGTCAGGCCTTCACGGAAGTTCGACTTAACAGGCCGGTCAATGATACGGCCGGAAGGATCAGCCATCAGACCACGCATACCGGCCAGCTGTTTGATCTGGTCAATACTGCCGCGGGCGCCGGAATCGGCCATCATGGCAATAGGATTAAATTTATCCGCTGTGTTAGCTTCTTTCAACAGGTCTGCTACATCATCCGTCGCCTTGTTCCAGATTTCAACAACTTTCTTATAACGTTCATCGTCCGTCATCAGACCGCGGCGGTACATGGCTTCCGTCTGGTCAACCTGTTTTTCCGAAGTCTGGATAATTTCCTGCTTTCCCGGTGGTACATGGATATCGGATACTGCGATGGAAATACCGGAATTGCAGGCATTATCATAGCCCATTTTCTTCACAATATCCAATACATTGGCAGTGCCCAGATTGCCGAAAAGCTTATGCGCTTTGGCAACCAGCTTGCCCAGTTCCTTTTTGGTGATCAGCTGACCCAGATGCCAGTATTCTTCACCGGTTTCTTCGTTTTTCCGTTTGCTGAAGAAGCGCAGTTCCTTCGGCAGTTCTTCATTATAAATTGCATTGCCGATGGTGGTTTCGACCAGGCTCATGCCTTCGTTTTCCGGCTCCTCAACAATATCTGCATTGGGAATCAGGATCCAGATCTTTGCCTGCAAATCAAGATATTTATGATAATAAGCCATCAGGGCTTCATGCAGACTGCTGTAGCGATTGCCTTCCCCTTTTGCGCCGGGACGCTCAATCGTCATGTAATACGCGCCCAGAACCATATCCTGCGTAGGTACCGCTACCGGTTTGCCGTCTTTCGGAGCCAGGATATTATTCACGGACATCATCATCAGACGGGCTTCCGCCTGCGCCTCTACAGACAGGGGCAGATGGACAGCCATCTGGTCACCGTCAAAGTCGGCATTGTACGCAGTGCAAACCAGCGGATGCAGCGTGATGGCACGTCCTTCGGTCAGAACCGGCTCAAATGCCTGGATGCCCAGACGGTGCAGCGTCGGTGCGCGGTTCAGGAGTACCGGATGCTCTTTGATGACTTCTTCCAGGACATCCCATACTTCCGGAGTCGCCCGTTCTACCATGCGTTTAGCGGCACGGATATTCAGGGCGGGATCGTTATCCTGCAAACGTTTCATAACGAAAGGTTTGAAAAGTTCCAACGCCATTTCTTTCGGCAGGCCGCACTGGTGCATCTTCATCTCGGGACCTACCACGATTACAGAACGGCCGGAATAGTCGACGCGTTTGCCCAGCAGGTTCTGGCGGAAACGTCCCTGCTTGCCTTTCAGCATATCAGACAGGGATTTCAGAGGACGGTTGCCGGGGCCCACAATCGGACGGCCACGGCGGCCGTTGTCGATCAGCGCATCAACCGCTTCCTGCAGCATACGTTTTTCATTGCGGACAATGATGTCAGGCGCATGCAGCTCCAGCAAGCGTTTTAACCGGTTATTGCGGTTGATTACGCGGCGGTACAGATCGTTCAGGTCACTGGTCGCGAAACGCCCGCCGTCGAGCTGTACCATAGGACGCAGGTCCGGAGGAATAACAGGAACCACATCCAGAATCATCCAGGACGGCTTATTGCCGGATTTCAGGAACGCTTCCGCGACTTCCAGACGGCGTACAACACGAACCTTCTTCTGACCGGTAGCGTCCTTCATCTCTTCCCGCAGTTCGTCAACCAGCGCCGGAATATCAATCTCCTCCAGCAGTTCTTTAACAGCGGAAGCACCCATCTCCGCGCGGAACTGATCACCGTATTTATCCCGGGCGCTCATGTATTCCGCTTCTGTCAGCAGCTGTTTTTTCTCTAACGGGGTATCGCCAGGATCCAGAACAATATAGTTTACAAAATACAAAACTCTTTCCAGGCTCCGGGGAGAAACATCCAGGATCAGACCCATACGGCTGGGGATCCCTTTAAAATACCAGATATGGGAAACCGGCGCCGCCAGCTCAATATGACCCATCCTGTCACGGCGGACCTTGGAACGGGTTACCTCAACGCCGCATTTGTCGCAGACGATCCCTTTGTAACGGATGCGTTTATATTTTCCGCAATGACACTCCCAGTCCTTAATGGGGCCAAAGATTCTTTCACAGAACAGACCGTCTGTTTCGGGTTTCAATGTTCTGTAGTTAATGGTTTCAGGCTTTTTTACTTCCCCATAAGACCACGAACGGATCAGTTCCGGAGAAGCAAGCCCAATGCGCATGGAATTAAAATTGTTAACGTCTAACAAGAACCCCTCGCTCCCTTCTTAATTAATATCATCAGCAGGACCGGACAGTTCTTCGAGTGTCGTTTCGCTCAGATTGCCTAAGTCGGCAATACTGTCTTCTTCCTGTTCGGTACCATTATATTCTTCATCTTCATTATAGGCGGTAGATTCCCTTGGGGCGTCCGGAATGACGGTCTGGCCTTCACCCTGCAGTTCTGCAATGGTTTCCGGGGAAGCTTCCACAACATCTTCCTCCTCTTCCTGCAGGGAAATATCTTCACCGTCTTCATCCAGCACCCGGATATCCAGACCGATACTCTGCAATTCTTTTACCAGTACCTTAAAGGATTCGGGAACACCGGGTTCCGGAATGTTTTCGCCTTTAACGATGGATTCATACGTTTTTACACGCCCAACCACATCGTCGGATTTTACCGTCAGGATTTCCTGCAACGTGTATGCAGCACCATATGCTTCCAGCGCCCAGACTTCCATTTCACCGAAACGCTGTCCGCCAAACTGGGCTTTGCCGCCCAGGGGTTGCTGGGTAACCAGGGAGTACGGGCCGGTAGACCGGGCATGGATCTTGTCGTCTACCAGATGATGCAGTTTCAGCATATACACGCAGCCGACGGTTACGGGGTTGGCAAAAGGCTCGCCGGTGCGGCCGTCATAAAGGATCGTTTTGCCCATCGGGCTTACGCCGGACAGCTTCACCATATTCTGCAGGTCTTCTTCGTTGGCGCTGTCAAATACAGGAACAGCCATTTTGACCGCGCTCAGTTTTGAGTTTCCTGCATACCCGATATCTGTCAGCTTCGGCATACCGTACTGGGCACGGTCATAACCGGTGCTTTCCAGCTGCTCGCCAATGCCTGCTTCTTTCCGCTGGATTTTCATACCTAAAGCCAGGGCAGCCCATCCCAGATGGGTTTCCAGAATCTGGCCGATATTCATACGGGAAGGAACGCCTAACGGATTCAGAACGATCTGGACCGGTTCGCCATTAGGCAGGAACGGCATATCTTCCCGCGGTAAAATACGGGATACTACGCCCTTGTTTCCGTGACGGCCGGACATCTTGTCACCGGCGCGGATCTTACGTTTCTGCGCAATCTGGATGCGGACCTGTTTGTTTACTCCGGGCGGCAGTTCTCCGCCGTTTTCACGGGTAAATACCTTCGTATCCACTACAATACCGGATTCCCCATGGGGAACGCGCAGGGAGCTGTCCCGTTCTTCACGGGCTTTTTCATTAAATACCGCTCTAACCAGACGTTCTTCCGCGGATAATTCCGTTTCCCCTTTAGGCGTAATTTTGCCAACCAGAATATCGCCGGGGCGAACCTCGGTACCTATTCTGATAACACCTATATAATCTTTGTCGCTTTCATCATTGCACAGATTTGCGACGGCTTTATCGGAAACGTTCGGAATCTCACAGGTTATCTCCTCAGGCCCCAGTTTCGTATCCCGCGCGTCACAGGTGTACTCTTCAATATGGATAGACGTGTACGTGTCATCCCGTACCAGGTCTTCGGAAAGCAGAATCGCGTCTTCGTAGTTATAGCCTTCCCAGGGCATGTAAGCTACGATAACGTTATGGCCCAGCACCAGTTCACCCTTATCAGTAGCGGGACCGTCCGCCAGTACCTGTCCGGCCTTGACATAATCGCCTTTGAAAACGATCGGTTTCTGGTTGACACAGGTGCTCTGGTTAGAACGTTTAAATTTTAAGACTTCATAATGATCAATATCGCCATTATCCGTACGGATCTGGATCTCGTCGCCGGTTACCCGGATGACTTCGCCGGCATGTTTTGCCAAAATGCAGTTGCCGGAGTCGGTTGCCACCTTGTATTCCATACCAGTACCGACGACAGGTGCCTGCGGAGTCAGCAGAGGTACTGCCTGACGCTGCATGTTGGCGCCCATCAGCGCGCGGTTAGCATCATCGTGTTCCAGGAACGGGATCAGGGCCGTTGCGATCGATACTACCTGTTTAGGCGATACGTCCATATAATCCGCTCTTTCCGGGCGGATGCTGAGAACGTCGTTCTTACGGCGGGCCGTAACACGTTCGCCCAGGAAATATCCGTCATCGTCCAAAGGTTCGTTGGCCTGCGCCACGATATATTTATCTTCTTCGTCCGCAGTCAGGTATTCAATTTCATTGGTAACGCGTTTATGCGCTTTGTCTACTTTGCGGTAAGGCGTTTCAATAAAACCGAACTTGTTGATAACCGCAAACGTAGAAAGGGAACCGATCAAACCGATGTTGGGACCTTCAGGGGTCTCAATCGGGCACATGCGTCCATAATGGGAGTTGTGAACGTCACGGACTTCATAGCCGGCCCTTTCACGGGACAGACCGCCGGGTCCCAGTGCAGAAAGACGGCGTTTGTGGGTCAGCTCTGCCAGCGGATTGTTCTGGTCCATAAACTGGGAAAGCTGGCTGCTGCCGAAGAATTCTTTAATAGCAGCCACTACCGGACGGATGTTGATCAGCGCCTGGGGAGTGATCACATCTACGTCCTGAATGGTCATGCGTTCTTTTACCACACGTTCCATACGGGCCAGACCGATACGGAACTGGTTCTGTAAAAGTTCGCCCACGCAGCGGATGCGGCGGTTGCCCAGATGGTCGATATCGTCTTTTTCGCCATGCCCGTCCATTACATTCAGAAGGTAGCCGAACGCGGCAAAAATGTCTTCCCTTGTAATCGTGCGGAGCGCTTCGGGAATGCCGGACGTAAAGACGATGCGCAGAACCTTCCCGCTTAACTCTTTAATTTTCAGCTGGTAGAGTCCGTATTCCTTGTAAACCTGGCTCTCTTCCACCTTATCCAGCACTTCGCCGGTCATCAGTGTTCCTTCCGGAACGATGATTTCACCGGTTTCCTTATCAACCAGCGGCTCTGCCAGCACACAGTTTTCCAGCCGGTTTCTCCAGCCTAATTTCTTGTTCAGTTTATAACGGCCTACATAGGCCAGGTCATACCGTTTGCTGTCAAAGAACGTCTGCTCGATGAGCTGCTTGGCATTTTCAAAGGCAGGCGGTTCACCGGGGCGCAGCTTTTTATACAGTTCGATCATCGCTTCTTCGCAATTCGTCGTACTGTCTTTTTCCAGCGTTGCCTTTACCGCTTCAATAATCTCGGTGCCTTCTTCCGTATGATTCTCAATCTGGGTGTCGCCGAAGAAATTTAAGATTTCTTCATTTGATTCCATCCCCATGGCCCGCAGCAGCACCGTGGCAGGAACCTTACGGGTCCTGTCCACGCGCGCATAGATAACATGGTTTAAATCTGTTTCAAATTCAATCCATGCGCCGCGGTTAGGGATTACAGTGGTCCCATACAAAAAGATTGCGCTGGGGTCCATGACTTTATCGTAATAAACCCCGGGGGAGCGAACCAACTGACTAACAATGACACGCTCCGCCCCGTTAATGACAAAGGTTCCCGTGGGGGTCATCAAAGGAAAATCGCCCATAAACACACGGGATTCCTTAATTTCTCCCGTATCTTTATACAGCAGATGAACATTGACATTCAACGGTGCAGAATAAGAAGCGTCCCGTTCCTTACATTCTTCAATGGTATATTTTGGTTCACCGATTTCAAAGCTCTGGAAAGAGAGTTCCAAATTCCCGTTAAAATCTTTTATAGGGGAAATATCGTGGAAAATCTCATTCAGCCCATCGCTCATGAACCACTCATAGGATTTCCTCTGCAGGTCAATCAAATGAGGCATTGGCAAAACTTCTTTAATTTTGCCAAAGCTATACCGGGTCCTGTCACCTGTCTGAACCGGTTTAAACATGTAGGTCTTCACTCCTTGTTATATAAGTCAGGCAATACAAAACTATGCACGTTGTCTAAAGCCAAAAAAAACAAGGTTCTTACCGCAAGATCACCCTGTTATTCAGATCAGACGAACGTACTTCATCCCTACGATATGGCAGCCGATGTGAACCACTACACTATCTGGCCGTTGTAGTCAAGCCTGCATTTTGGTCACAAACACAAAAAGCATAATTGTGGTAAATAATGATACCACAAGCATTAGGAATTTGTCAATAGGTTTTTTAAACAAAAAAAGACCGGCCCCCTTGGGGACCGGTCCTGATGACGTACAGTCAAATTATTTAATTTCAACAGTTGCGCCAGCAGCTTCCAGTTTTGCTTTGGCATCGTCAGCGTCAGCTTTGGAAACTTTTTCTTTAACAGCTTTCGGAGCGCCGTCAACCAGAGCTTTAGCTTCTTTCAGGCCCAGGCCGGTGATTTCGCGAACAGCTTTGATAACGTTGATCTTGCCCTGACCAGCTTCTTTCAGGATAACGTCGAATTCGGTCTGTTCTTCTTCAGCAGCAGCAGCAGCCGGAGCAGCGCCAGCAGCAGCAACAGCTACCGGAGCGGCAGCGGATACGCCAAATTTTTCTTCCAGAGCTTTAACCAGTTCAGCCAGCTCTAACACGGTCATTTTCTCAATTGCTTCGATAATCTGATCTTTATTCATTATAATTTCCTCCATTAATCAATTATTTTTAAAATTAAATATTTATTAAAATATCAATAAAAAACTTTTTTATCATGCATTACGCAGATTGTTTTTCTTTTTGTTCGCGTACAGCATCCAATGCATACACGATTTTCGCAACGGTTCCATTGAGTGTGCGAACCAGACCGGAAATCGGAGCATTCAGGCTGCCCAGCATTTTGGCAACCAGCACTTCTTTCGGCGGCAACGCAGCAACTGCCTTAACCTCGTCAACAGAAATCACTTTGCCTTCTACAACACCGGCCTTCAGCTGCATCTTCTTATGATCTTTTGCAAAATCACAGATTACTTTGCAGGCTGCTACCGCGTCTTTGGCAGAAGAGCAAATTGCAGTGTTTTTCTCCAGTACGGAGTTCAGGGCTTCCAGGCCGTATTCTTTTGCGGCCAGGGCAATCAAAGTGTTCTTGTAAACGGTGTAGGTAGCACCGGCTTCGCGAACCTTACGGCGCAGTTCCGTATCTTCCGCAACGGTAAGACCGCTGAAATCAACTAATACTGCTCCTTTAGCTTCAGCGAGAACATTTTTAATCTCAGCTAACTGAGCCTGTTTCTCTGCTTTTGTTTTCAATGAGTTGCACCTCCTTCTTTCAGATTTTGACTTACTTTTTTTTATAAATCAAAAAGACCTCTCGGCCGATGCAGCCGGAGGTCGTGAAAGAACTAATCTATCTTTAACGTCTCCAGCCTCGGCAGGCGTACACTGCTGCACTTGCGCTTACGCACCTGCTGTCTGTGGCCCGATTATCTTCTGATTTAAAAATTTGTGTTCCGGATTATTTTGCGCTGTCCGCTTTGAGCACATCAATCTTGATGCCAGGTCCCATCGTAGTAGATAAGGTAACAGATTTAATGTACTGACCTTTGGCTCCGGACGGTTTTACTTTAATCAAAGTAGTAACTAACGCAATGTAGTTATCCAGAAGGGCTTCTTCCGAGAAGGAAGATTTACCGATCATTGCCTGCACGTTACCGGCTTTGTCAGCGCGGTACTCAACTTTACCGGCTTTGATTTCGCTGAGTGCTTTGGTTACGTCCATGGTAACGGTGCCAACCTTCGGGTTAGGCATTAACCCTTTGGGGCCCAGCAGTTTACCAAGACGGCCAACCTTGCCCATCATATTCGGGGTCGCTACGCAGACTTCAAAGTCAAACCAGCCGCCCTGAATTTTTGCCACCAGATCATCTCCGCCAACATAATCCGCACCGGCAGCCTTTGCTTCCTCGGCCTTCGCGCCTTCCGCAAATACCAGAACCTTTTTGGATTTACCGGTTCCATGAGGCAGCACCATTGCGCCACGAACCTGCTGGTCAGCATACTTCGGGTTGATGCCCAGACGGAAAGATGCTTCCACAGAGCTGTCAAATTTGGTAACTACAGTTTTCTTTACCAGTTCAACTGCTTCTTTCGGCGAATACAGTTTGGTTTCGTCAATCAGTTTTAACGCATCAACATACTTTTTGCCATGTTTCTTTGCCATTATAAT
>JAFSOW010000235.1 GCA_017443165.1 Acidaminococcaceae bacterium
ACAGCGGCACCTTTTCATCGGGATCAGGCACAGCCGTGGGCAGCTTTTCACCGGGCTTCATCGGGTAAATATGGTTGGTGATATCGTTCACCCATTGCCCGTTGAATTCCTCCTCGAATTTCTGGGCGGGCAGGTCGATATACGTTTGCCCGAACTTCATGGGCATATTTTTGTTGTAGTGATCAATCGCGTTGATGGCCTTGCAGATATCCACGCCATGGCGCTGACCCATGACCTTGATCAGGTTGTATTGAAGGCCGGGCAGCAGCTTGGACATATAGGGGAAGCCATCCTGATCATAGTCCCGCAGGCAATAAAGCTGGGGATTTTGATCGCCAGCCGATTCGGAGGCCCACAGCACCACCGCGCCGTCCCCGAAGCGGTTTTCGGCGTACTCCTCGGCAACGCCGGGAATATTGCCGGAGCAGCGGGTCTTGCCGTCCGCGTCCACATCAAAATACCCCAAAGTGGCGTGCATACCGTAGCTGACGATGGCGGAAATCAATTTGCCGTTCAGGTCCGCAAATTTCATGACGTAAACATTGCGGTCGCAGTATCCTTCCGGTTCGTAGCCCTGGGTGAAGGTGCCGTCCTCGCAGGCCATATCCCGGTTGCCGTTCACAAAGGAGCGGCCAATGCCAAAGCCGTACTTCGCGGGCTGCTTCTTCCGGATGGCTTCCTTGACGGCTTCCACCGCCTGATCGTTGACCATGTCCATATAGGTGCGCCACTTGGCACGGTCCGCCGGGTCCGGAGAAAAGACGATGTCGCAGCCAGTATGGTTATGAATGGCGGAAAAAAGAATATGATGGGCCGGAATTCCGCACTCCTTTTCGATGCGGCCTTTGAGCGCTTTGGTATCCGGCACGCCGCCCAGGTCAAAGCCCACATAGAGGGCGGTGTCCTTGCCGTTATCCATCACGATCGCACGGACGAAGCAATTGGTATACACGCCCACATAGGGGTTCCCTGGCTGGTAGGAAGGATAGGGAAACATTTCTTCTGTGGGGTTGATCAGGCGCTTGGCCGCGCCAACCAATAAACTCATTTTAGAAGCCTCCTTGTTTTATTCCTGAAACGCTTCGCGTATGGCCCGATAGGGATCGCAGGCCAGCCTGGTGTTTCCGTTGTTGTCGAAAATCATGGTTTCCTTTTTTTCAACCGTGAACGCGGGCCAGGGATACTGCGGCGTGGACGGATCGCCCGTGCGCATGAACGCGGCCCAGGCGTGCGCCATAATCCGTGAAATCCAATCGTCCTGATCCCGCTGCACGATCCGCATTTGCAGCGGCAGATCGCAGGTGTGGAAAGCGAAGCCATACCGGATATCGTCGGGACGGGCGGAATCGTAAGCGTTCATGTAATGATACACCGGCGCAGTGAATGCGCTGCTGCCCTTCCGCTCCATGGCGTGGGCAAAGGCGCCGCCCGTCAGCACGCCATACAGGGAAGACATTTTGATGAAGATCTGGAACGCGGAATCATGCTTTTCGTTTGCCGCGCAGAATGCCTGTGTCAGCTTTTCCGCCTTTTCCAGCGGCACGGTCATTTTGGAGAACGGCCCGCCAAGGCCCGCTTCCGCGATTTTTGCGGGCAGGGTATCAAAGGTCATGGCTTCATCAATAGGAGCGAACAGACCGTTTTCATCCTCGCTGGCCCCAACCAGCAGAGGCACCTGAGAGGAGCAGGCCGCGTCGCCATAGGTAAAGCCGGACGCGGACAGATCAGGAATATTGATCCCGTCCGCCACAGGCACCAGCGCCATGGGGCTGACTGTGCGGATCCCCCGCAGCAGCTCTTCCGCTGGCAAGGTAAGCACCTTTTCCCAATCTGCTTTTTCGATACCCAGGTTGGCAAGGATTTCTTCGGTGCACTTTTGCGCCTTGTCCGGGGTATTGAAACCGATCGGGCCGGAGCCGCTTTCCACGATAGCCTTGTGGAATAAGCCCTTGGCTTTTTGCATCACCATCAGGATGGACACCTTCATGCCGCCGCCGGATTCGCCCATGATGGTCACGTTGTCCGGGTCGCCGCCGAAAGCGGCAATATTGTCACGCACCCATTCCAGCGCCTTCACCAGATCCAGGATGCCCGCTGCGCCGGAGGAAGCGTATTTGCTGCTGAAGCCGCCCAGATACAGATAGCCAAAGATATTCAGCCGGTGATTGACGCCGACCACCACGATATCCTCCTCCCGGCAGAAGGGATCAGCAGCGGCCACCATGGTGCCGGAGCCGGTGGAGAAACCGCCGCCGTGGATATAAAAAACCACAGGGCGCTTTTTGTCATCCAGGCCGGGCGTCAGCACGTCCAGCACCAGGCAGTTTTCCCCTTGGGTTTCCAGTTCTCCGGTAGAGTTTACATCCTTGCCTTTATAATAAGCGGCCAGGGCGCTGGGATCGCCGCCGATGGAAACGCCGTTCTGCATGGCATAATAACCATTTTTAGTGCAGTCCCGTACATCATTCCAGGGTTCCGCGTCCACAGGCGGCAGGAACCGGTTTTCTCCGTCCGCGTTTCCCGCATAAGGAATACCCTTAAAAATGGCGATGCCCCGGCGGGCAAAGCCCCGCACCTTTCCAAGCGTCGTGCAGGCGATC
>JAFSOW010000236.1 GCA_017443165.1 Acidaminococcaceae bacterium
CATACACAAGTCCCCTGGCTCCGTCCTGCAGGGCAGCTTTCACAAACAGTCCGTCGTCGCCGCCTACATACCCGTAGATGATTCTCACTTTAGGAAGCTGCGTGAGATTCTTTATGGTAAATTTTAATTTGTTCGCAGTTAATACGCCTGCAATACCCTGAGACTGCCAGAAAATCTTTCCGTCCACGATAACGCCCATCGGTCCCCTTCCCGGAGACTGGAACGCTTCCAGGGCATTGACGTTGACTTTTGTAACGGTTTCTGCCCCGTTGATCTGCCCGTTCATCACCACCAGCACGCCACGCCCTGTTGCGCTCGGATCTGCCGCCACCTGCACAGACTGCCAGATGTTCATCGGACCGTCCGCGCTGATGGCCGTAGCCGGACGCATTGCGCCGGTCAACACGATGGGTTTGTCCGTCTTCACCGTCAGCTGCAGGAAATAGGCCGTTTCTTCCAGGGTATCCGTACCGTGGGTGATGACGATGCCATCCACATCCTTCCGTTCCGCCGCGGCCTCCACATGCTCCGCCAGCTGCAGCCAGATTGTTTCCTGCATATCTTTACTGTCGATATTGCAAAGCTGCTCGCCGGAAAGATTCGCCAGCTTATCCAATCCCGGCACGGAAGCAATCAGTTGCCCGACTGTCAGTTCCCCTGCTTTGTAGCTTACGGTGGCGGCCGCCGAATCCGCCCGCCCGGCGATGGTACCGCCGGTTGCGATGATATGCACATTTGCTATTTGTTCCATAGTGTTTCAACCTCTTCCAAAATCAACTGTAAAGTTCCCAATGGTTTTACGTCTGTTTTATTATACCATATGCCAATCTGATTTAAAAACACTCTTACTATTCTCCTTCCGGTCACTTCAGTGACCGGATTTTTTTCGCAACTCCAGTCATGACGCGGCTTTTGAGCCTGCTTTCTGTTAATATATATAGACAATCTTATTATGTCTTGTTTTCAGGTAACATTTCATACCTGCATTCCATCGCTCTGTTCGGGAAAGCTGCCACTGAGCCGACGCGCAAAAATCCGGAAAAACCGGTATCAGCCTGCTTCTGACTGATACCGGTTTGTATGATTACTTTTTTAAATGAAATACTCGATAGCTTTTTCTTCCGTCAGCTTCGTGCGCGTATCAAACAGCAGAACCGCTTCCCGTTCTTCTTCACTGCCCAACGCATAGGTTGCCTGCGCTTCCCGGTTAAAATACGAAAAGGGCACAATACGGTTGTAATGGAACGGGTGGTCCGGCGTGTTTTCAATGTCCGTTTCGGCCAGCCCGTCAGGCAGGTAGTAAGGGTCGAACAGGTAAATGCGTCCCGCCTTTTCCCCGGTGAGCAGCACATAGTGCTCCCCGTCCAGATACAGCCGTACTACCGCCACGCCGTTCCGGTGCAGCGCGTCCACAAGGGAACTGTGAGCATCCATGCGCACATCCTTGCCGGAAAGGTAACGGCTTTCTACCGGCAGAATACCCGTCTTGCCCACGCCATCCAGCCAGTTGCTGAGAAACATCATGGCCATGCGGGAGGTACCGCGCTTCCCCGGCGCGCCGCCGCTGCCGTAGCAATCAAGCGAGTACAGCATGATGTTGCGGATCAGTTCCGGCGAGATTTCCTCCCGCTGGAACAGATAATTCAGTGCGTTCAGCAGGGACGTTGGCCCGCAGTCGTATTCCGAAACCTGGTAACGCAATGGGATTCTCATATTTATTTCCTCCCGGGTTTATCCAGCGCTTTTTCCAATGTACGCCAGGAAAGCAACGCGCACTTTACCCGCGCCGGCATATGGGAAATGCTTTGCAGCGCCGCCGCATCCTCCAGTTCTTCCAATTCGCCGGCATCCGTAACCTCGCCCTTGATCATACGCTGGAACAGCGCGATCAGGCTTTCCGCTTTTTCCACAGACTGCCCTTTGATCAGATTGATCATCAGGGACGCAGATGCCTGGGAAATGGCGCAGCCGTTCCCGGTGAAGGACGCATCTGCGATCCGGCCGTCCTGCACTTCCAGTTCCAGTGTGATCTCATCGCCGCAGCTGGGGTTATGCCCCTTTTCACAGCAGGTGGGGTGCGGCAAATGACGCCGGTTTTCCGGGTTGCGGCTTTCCTCAGCAATCAGTTCCGTGTAAATCTCCGATAAGCCGTTCACAGTCGCATCACCTTCCTCACCTGTTGTAACGCTTCGATCCAGCGGTCGATATCCTCCCGGGTATTATACAGGTAAAAGCTGGCCCGGCAGGTTGCGTTCTGCCCCAGGTAACGCATCAACGGCTGGGCGCAGTGATGCCCCGCCCGGATCGCCACACCCTGCGCGTCCAGAATCGTTGCCACGTCGTGGGGATGCACATCCTTAACATTAAAGGTAATGATCCCCGTTTTATTGTTTCGCCGCGTATCGCAGCCGTACAGTTCAATGAACAGCAATTCCCGTAAACGGGGCAACGCGTAATCCAGCAGTTCCTTTTCAATCTGTTCGATCCTGGCAAAGGTAAACTGTTCCAGATAGTCAATGGCAGCCGTCAGTCCGGCCGCCCCGCCCACGTTCTGGGTTCCCGCTTCAAACTTGGCAGGCAGTTCCGCAAACGTGGCGTCCTGTTCCTCCACGTATTCAATCATATCCCCGCCCATAAGGAACGGCGGCATTTTTTCCAACAGTTCTTTTCTTCCGTACAGTACGCCGATACCCATGGGGCTCAGCAGTTTGTGCCCGCTGAACGCGAAAAAGTCCGCGCCCAGCTGCTGTACATCTACCTGCATGTGCGCAGTACTCTGGGCGCCATCCACCACACAGACCGCGCCCACGCCGTGCGCTTTGTCCGCAACACGCCGCACGTCGTTCACCAGACCCAGCACGTTGGATACATGGGTTACTGCGACAATTTTGGTTTTCTCCGTTATTTTGGTCTCTATA
>JAFSOW010000237.1 GCA_017443165.1 Acidaminococcaceae bacterium
CAAAAACACAATTTTGACAAATAATTGTCATACAATAGCTACAATCAATAACCGGAAAGCCGGTGCAAGCCGCAAAACGTTACCGAACGCCGCAACGCTTTCCTTAACGCATCAATGCATACACAAATGCCGGCGCGCTCCGCTTCCGTTTCGCCTTATTTTTCGCAATACAGTCATTTACTTTACGGGAGGAACTCATCATGAAAAAAACTGCCATCATCTGCACGGCCCTTCTTGCCTTAGCCTGTTCCGCGACGGCTTTCGCCGCTTCTTCTTCGGAAACGTTAGCGGACAAATTGGGCATTCCTACGGGCACCAAAATTTTTGCCACGGAAACCACGGAAAAAGAAAAACCTGCCGAACAGCAGAAAAAAACAGAAAAGGCCACTTCCATGGACCTGGTGCTGATCCTGGATAAATCCGGCTCCATGTACGGACTGGAAAAAGACACCATCGGCGGCTTCAACTCCATGCTGGACAAACAGCGGCAAAGCGACCTGCCGGTGAAGGTGACGGCCGTCATGTTCAACAACGCGGTTTCCACCATCTATGAACGCACCGACCTGGATAAAGTGAAAAACATTACCGATAAAGAATACACTCCCCAGGGCACCACGGCCCTGCTGGACGCTGTCGGCAACACCCTGTCCCAGATGAAAACCCTGCCGGACATCGATGCCAAAGGCAACAAAGTGCTGGTAGTCATCACCACAGACGGCAAGGAAAACGCGTCCAAAGAGTGGACCTACGCCAAAGTGAAAGCGCTGATCTCCGAACTGCAGGAAAAGAATTTTGAATTTGTCTTCCTGGGCGCCAACATCGACGCGGCCGCAGCGGCACAGAACATCGGTATTAAAAAGGAAAATGCCGTGAAATACAGAAACACCCAGTCCGGCGTGAAGGCCAACTTCCGCGCTGTGAACGCCATGGTAGCCGATTACGCAGCCGGTGAAATGGCATCCGGAAACTGGAAGAAAGAAGTAGAAGAAGACAAATAAAACAAAAAATCAAAACAAGACAAACGGTCACGCACCGAACGTCACATACAAAACGACAAGCTTAGAACACCGCGTACAAACAAAACCGCCGGAGCCCGATTACAGGGTTCCGGCGATTCTTTTTTCAGCCTGCAAAGCCTTGCAGATTTTCACTTTTTAAGACGCCGTTCCGGCGATTTTTATTTTTATTCGCACAGTTTTATTTACACAGCTTTTTAATATTCTCAAACTCCCAATAGTAGTCAATGTCTTCCATGGTCCTTATGACAACGTCCTGCATAAGCTTGTCGGCCACCGCGAAGAATTCGTATTTGCCGCTGTCCCGCAGCTGTTTCGCGGAGATGGCCAACTGCAGCCAGGTCCTTTCCTGTTCCGCTTCCGCGAACCCTTCCATCAGCACCGCCTTCACACCGGTGGCCACCTGTCCCAGGAAACTGTTCTCCAGCCAGTAAGCCATCTGCATGCCGCGGTAACTGCTTCCGCACAGGTTCCGCAACTCGTAAAACGGTTTCTCTTCCTGCAGCCCGTTCCAGATATCCGCGAAGCAGAAATCATATTCCCCTTCCTTAACTGCCGGCATGAACTCGAAGGCATCCGCCTGCACCACACGGATCTTGGCACCGGCCTCCCCGAACTGCGGCAGAATCTTCTGCCTGAAAAATTCGATGATGCCTGCATTCCGTTCCACGACGGTCACGCTTTCCACATCCGGTTTCAACGCCGCCATATAGGCGAAATAGCCTAACCCCAGTCCCAGCGTCAGCACCCTGCCCTTCGCTTCGTCAACGGCCGGCTGCATGGTAAAGATTTCATTAAATGTAATGGACATCCACCCGTTTCCTTCTTTGTCCTGCAAAATGTAATAGGGCGCGGGTTCGTCCTTCCAGAAACCGATACAGGGAACGAAGGAATCCAGACCGCCGCACTTTTCATAGATGACCTCGTTCCATAAAATAACCTCGAACTGCCTGTCAATGACAGAAGCAACCCGGAAATCCCCCAGCTCACAGCCTTCCAGCCGTATGTCACGGTAATAGGGATTCCCCAGCAGGTCTTCACGGGAAAAAGCTTTACAATGCGCAATCAGGGGATAGAACGGATCCTGCTCCGAAGCAATCTGATGCCCCGCCAGCGCGCTGACCACATTGACGGGGGTTATGTCCTCATCCTTCGCGTTTCCCAGATTCAGGACGCAGTCATACTTGCTGTCGGAAATCATGGACAGGATCCGGCCGAACGCGGACTGGTACGAAAAATAATTCTCAATATATCCCGGGAACAGATTCCGGATCCGCCGGCTGCTTACAAATTTCATATTACTCTCCAATCCGCCGCCGTTCACCGACGGCACAAAGCAGTTTCACATTTCATACGCAATGGGATCAGCCAGACCGTTCTCCTTAAAAGCCCGTTTCCGATCACGGCACGTTCCGCAAACACCGCAGGCTTTCTCATGTCCTTCGTAACAACTCCAGGTCATTGCAAAAGGAACGCCGATTTCCAATCCCGTAGCCACAACATCCGCTTTTGACTTGCCGATAAACGGCGCAACCACACGCAATGCCTTCCCGCTGCCCAGATAAATGGCGTCGGCTATGGCATTATTAAATTCTACGCTTGTATCAGGGTAAGCGCTGCCGGCCGCGTCATCCGCATGGGCTCCGTAATAAATTTCTTCGCAGCCGTTTCCTATGGCAACAGAGGCCGCGGAGGAAAGAAACAATCCATTCCGGAAAGGAACATACGTGCTGACCGGTGCTCCATTTGTTTTGGCAAGCTGGTCAGAATACTCCTCATGGGGAACGCTTTCTTTTGATCCTTCCAACAGGCTGCAGTCGGCGCCTTTGAATATTTCCCCTAAATCCAGCGTAATCCTTTTTACGCCATAGAAAGAAGCAATCTTTTCAGAGGCTTCCAGCTCCTTCTCATGTTTCTGGCCATAATAAATGGAAAGGGCCAGTACTTCGTCCGCCCCATATTTTTTTACGGCGAGCCCCAGACAGACGGAACTGTCAAGACCGCCGCTGAACAATACCAGTGCTTTCATAAAACGATTCCTCAAAATTAAAACGGATTTCCAAAACCTTCTTTACTTCCTGAAAGCGCATATTCTTATCCAACACTTTTATGCGCATCAACAATTGAACGCATCAGGCCAGTCATTGCAACGGGATAAATTCACTTCATTAAAATCAACACGGCCAGAATCAGATTGATCACCGCCACCAGGGGGCGAAGATAACGGTTTACCTTTTGGCGGTCCAGCTTAGACATAAGCCACGGCCCGGCGAAGGCGCCTGCCAACGTGCCGGAAAGCAGCAACTTTACCAGACTCCAGTCCATGTGTCCCAGCGAAAGATGCATGAAAAAACCAACCAGCGACATGCCGAAAATGACAAAAACCGAAGTCCCCACCGCATGCAGCGGCGTGCATCCCAATACAAACAGGCCGGCTGTAATGGGACCCCCGCCGGTAACGCCCAGCAGCCCTGACATGACGCCGCCCAGCAATCCGTAGGCCATCGCCTTCAGTTTATCCTTCGCAGTGAGGGAGTCCGCGTCTTTTATTTCCCGCTTGGGCGGATAAATGCAATGCCACGTCATCTGCAACGCAAGGATCAGCAAAATCAATCCTGTCAGCATATTATAAAAACGCAACGGCAGCAGACCGGAGCACAGCGAACCTGCAACACTCCCCACTGCTGTTCCGGCCAGCACGTATAAGGCAAGGCGGACGTTCACGTTACCGGCCCGGTAATGACTGAACGCGCCCATCAGCGTGGTCGGTATCGCTGTCGCCAGGGAAACGGAAGCCGCCACATCCGGCGCAATGCCGCACAAACCGGTAAGCACGCCGACATATACGGCGCCGCCACCTCCGCCTAACGAAATAATCAGCATGCCCGCAAAAAAACCTATCAATGGTAAATATAAAACTGGCATGACACAATCTGCCCTTCTAATTCTGTCATTTTTGTCATTTTCCGGTTTACAGGTTGTATTCGACCCATTCCCCGTCTTTCAGTGTTTCGTAAACACCCCACTCCGGTTTTCCGATATCCCGGCCCTTCACCCGCAGGGGCAGGAACGCGTCATGCTGACAGCCCGGAAGGGGATCCTCCAATTTAATCCAGCCATTTTCATCGATCAGATCATTCCAGTCAGCATACAGGTCTTCCAGTGAACCATACCAGTAGTCCGCCGCGCTCAGGACCGCGTCCGCGCCGGAATAGGTAAAGAGATAGATGCCTTCCCCGGTTTTATACAGCATGATTTTATAAATATATGTATTAACATCCGATTTTTTGGGCTCTCTGAGCCGGGCATACATTCTCATATCGTTA
>JAFSOW010000238.1 GCA_017443165.1 Acidaminococcaceae bacterium
CCGCGCGTCCGGTAACCGTAAAGCTCTGTTCCGCAGTCTGTCCAGCGCCTTAATAATGAATGGCAGAATTGAGACCACCATCACAAAAGCAAAAGAGACCAGCAAGAATGTGGCAAAGCTGATTACCCTGGCTAAAGTTGGTGACTTACATGCACGCCGTCAGGTGCTGGCCACTTTGGTAGACGAAACCGCTACCAGAAAGCTGTTTGACGAACTGGCTCCGAAATACAAGGAAAGACAGGGCGGCTTCACCCGTATCTACCGGGTTGGTCCTCGTCGTGGCGACGCAGCCGAAATGGCGATTATTGAGCTTCTGTAAAAGTTTCAATAGAAAACTGCTTACCAAAACAGGTAAGCAGTTTTTTTATTTAAGGGAAAAGACTTTATTAAGAAACAATAATTTGTTAACTCTTTTGGTAAATGTGGTTGACGATTGCAAACAGTGAAGTTATAATATAACTGCTTATTTTATATTGCGGTTTTGCGATTAAATATGATGAAACACAGTTTAAAGTAATGAAACCTTCAGGGGGAAAACTATGGAGCCGGTAATTGAAACTCAGGGGCTTACACATGTTTATATAGATGCCGACAACAACCAGGTCACGGCGCTGGACGGGATTGATTTACAGATCATGCCCGGTGAATTCGTGGCGGTAATCGGTGCCAATGGCAGTGGAAAAAGTACGCTGGCCCGTCATTTTAACGCCTTACTTCTTCCTACGGAGGGCAGTGTAAAAGTCCATGGGCTGGATACGCTGGATGAAAATAATTTGTGGCGGATCCGTCAGGACACGGGGATGGTGTTCCAGAATCCGGACAACCAGATTGTGGCGGCTATTGTGGAAGAAGACGTGGCTTTCGGGCCGGAAAATATCGGCGTGCCCACGGAGGAACTGCGGAAAAGAGTGGAAGACGCCTTACGGGCGGTGGATATGCTGGATTACCGGGAACACGCCCCGCATCTTTTGTCTGGCGGGCAGAAGCAGCGGGTAGCCATCGCCGGAACGCTGGCGCTGGGTTCTAACTGCATCGTTCTGGACGAACCTACGGCTATGCTTGATCCGAAAGGGCGGAAAGAAATTCTTAACACGATGCGTAAACTGAACAGGGAACAACATATCACCGTAGTTTATATTACCCATTTTATGACGGAGGCCTTGCTGGCCGACCGGGTCATCGTGATGAGTAAAGGAAAGATTGAATTCCAGGGAACGCCGAAAGAAGTGTTCTCCCGGGTGGACGAACTGGAAAAGCTGGGATTGGAAGCTCCTCTGGCCGCAAAAGTTGCTTTTGAGCTTCGCAAAAGCGGCGCGAAGCTGCCTCCTGGTATCATTACCAATGAAGAGCTGGCAGCGGCCCTTGCGTGACAGGTTGCGTTTACCTCGTTATTGGAACAGCGGTTTCGTTATTTGTATAACGGTTTATATAATGAAGGCAGGCGGCCGAAAGTGATTGTAAAATACAGGTAAGCAGTAAGGAACGATTATCGTGTCAATTAAACTGGAACATGTTTCTTATGTATATATGCCGGGGACACCTTATGAAAAGGAAGCGCTGAAGGATGTCTCCCTGGAAATAAGGAAAGGTGAATTTGTAGCCGTCATCGGGCACACCGGAAGCGGGAAATCCACATTGGTACAAAATTTGAACGGCCTGCTGCATCCTTCAAAAGGGACGGCATCGCTGGACGGTACTGACCTGTCCGGCAAAACGCAGGAAGCCAAGCAGGCGCGGGGCCGCATCGGCATGGTGTTCCAATATCCGGAACACCAGTTATTTGCGGAGACTGTGTACGAAGACGTTGCTTTTGGTCCCCGGAATCTGGGACTGGACAACGACGAAATGGATGCCCGTGTTAAAGAAGCCATGAAGTTTGTCGGCCTGGATTTTGAAACCTATGCCCAGCGCTCGCCTTTTTCCCTGTCCGGCGGACAGATGCGGCGTGTCGCCATCGCGGGGGTAGTGGCGATGAATCCGGACTACCTGATTCTGGACGAACCCTCGGCCGGACTGGATCCGGGTTCCCGCAGGGCTGTTTTTGCGGAAATCATGGCACTATACAAAAAGCGGGGCATCGCAATCATCATGGTTACCCACAGCATGGAAGACGCGGCGAAATATGCCAAACGGATGCTGGTGATCAATAAGGGACAGATTATTCTTGACGGCAGACCGGGAGAAATATTTCTGAAAGAAAAGAACCGGTTGCTGGAGGTCGGGATGGACATACCTGAAGTTTATAAGCTGGCAGATGCGCTGAGGGCCAAAGGCCTTCGCCTGCCGAATGAGATCACCGATGCGAAACTCCTGCTGGCGGAAGTGAAACGCAGGAAGGGGTTGAAATAGATGCTGGATATAACGCTGGGCCAATATTATCCGGGCAATAGCTTTATTCACCGCCTTGATCCCCGGACTAAAATTCTCTCAACGCTGCTCCTGATCGTGGCTGTGTTTCTGGCCAACACGGCTATCGGTTACGCCGCGCTTTGTGCCATGGTACTGTTCATCATTCTGGTTTCAGGCCTGCCTTTCATGCTGGTGCTGAAATCCGTAAAGCCACTGCTGTTTATCATTGTTCTGACACTGGTGCTGCATGCAGTTATGGGGCAGGGTGAGCACGTACTATATCAGTGGAAGTTTATTAAAGTGACAGAAGAAGGTCTGCAGTTGGGCGTACAGATGGCCATGCGCCTGATTCTTCTGCTGATGATTTCGTCCATATTGACCTTTACCACTTCGCCCATTGTACTGACGGATGGCATCGAAGCACTGCTGCGTCCATTCCGCGTTATCGGCGTGCCGGCTCACGAGCTGGCCATGATGATGACCATCGCGCTGCGTTTTATTCCTACTCTAATGGAAGAAACAGACCGCATCATAAAGGCGCAGACGGCGAGGGGAGCTGATTTTTCCGGGGGCAACCTGCTGGTCCGGGCCAAAAATATGCTTCCGATTTTAGTGCCGCTGTTCATCAGTGCTTTCCGCCGGGCGGATGACCTGGCCGTTGCCATGGAAGCCCGCTGCTACCGCGGTGGGGAAGGACGGACGCGGATGCATCAGCTGACCTACCGTTCCGGTGATGTGATGGCTTTTGTGTTTGCTTTTGCTATGATTGGGCTGTTGGCGTTTCTGCGCTGGGGGCCGAAACTGGTTTAAGTAAATTGTGTATTTAACATACGGTAAAAACAGCGAAAGTACCCGAACTGTTTTGGACAGACTTCGCGAACATTCAGGATGTAGAATGAAACGAACGATTAAACTTACTGTCTGCTACGACGGAAGTAATTACTCCGGTTTCCAGCGGCAGGCGAAGGAGACAACCATACAGCAGGTATTGGAAGAAAAACTGGCGCGTGTTTGCGGCGAACCTGTAACCGTTACCGGCAGCGGGCGGACAGACGCGGGAGTGCATGCCCGCTGCCAGGTGGTTTCCTTTTCTACAGAGGGAACGATTCCCACAGCGAACATGCCGCGGGCGCTGAACAGCATCCTGCCGGAGGATGTTCGTGTGCTGCGGGCAGAAGAAGCGCAACCCGGTTTTAATGCGCGCAAGGATGCTTGTTGGAAAGAATACGAATACCGTGTCCGCTTTGTACCGGAACCGGATCCGTTTACACGCAACTATGTGTGGCAGATGAAAGAACGGCCGGACGTGGAGAATATGAACGAAGCGGCTGCCATGATCCTTGGGCAGCATGATTTCAGCGGTTTCCAAAGTACCGGAAGCACACAGGTATCTCCGGTTAAAGCGGTTTACAAATCCGGTTGGGAAACGGAAGCGGACGGTACGCTGGTCTATCATATCGCAGGCAACGGTTTCGTATATCATATGGTACGCAACTTAGTCTGGTCCATGGTGCAGATCGGGCTGGGGAAAAAACCGCCGCAGGCGATGGCAGAAGAACTGACACAGAAGCGGGGAGAATTTGAAAATTCCCCGGCACCGGCGCAGGGACTGTATCTGGCAAGAGTTGAGTACGAATTATATAAAGATTAAATGAAAAGGCATGAGCAAAACATAGAGAACGATTGCGTCATTTCATGAAGTGAAATGTGCCGTCGTGGTGAGACTGTCTGAAGGCGAAGCCTGAGTTTCGAAGCCACAGGCACATGAATTCATGAAATAGCAATCGTGAACGTTTTTGCGATGTCTTTTCCTTTAAAATTTTTATAAAAATATTCTCAATCCTGTTGACAAACACATCAAAAGTGATTAAAATATATTTACGTGATTTTGCGTCCTGAATTCGATTAGCCCCGATGCAGGGAGTGCAATGACTCATCATCACATTCACGTTTTTTCATTATTAGGTAAATACTTCAAGAAATAATCCTGGGAGGGATATTGAAATGAAATCTTTCATGGCAAACCCGTCCAACATCGAACGGAAATGGTTCGTGGTGGACGCCACTGATAAAACGCTGGGCCGTCTGGCCGCGGAAGTTGCCAAAGTCCTGCGCGGTAAACACAAACCGACCTTTACCCCGCATATGGATACCGGCGACAATGTAATCATCGTAAACGCTGACAAAGTAGTGCTGACCGGCAAAAAACTGACCCAGAAGACCTACTTCCATCATACCGGTTATCTGGGCGGCGACCGTTTTGTACTGGCAAAAGACATGCTGGCCAATAATCCGGTCCGCATGGTTGAAATCGCAGTACGCGGCATGATTCCGAAAAACCGTCTGGGCGACCAGATTTACAAGAAACTGCACGTATACGCTGGTCCGGAACATCCCCATGCAGCGCAGCAGCCCGAAGTATTAGAAATCAACGTACGGTAATC
>JAFSOW010000239.1 GCA_017443165.1 Acidaminococcaceae bacterium
GGTATTAAGCTTCTTTTGCTTCTTCCAGGGGCTCTACGCTGATAATGCGTTCGGTACGGCCACGACGACCGAAACGAACCGTACCGGCAATCTTGGCATAGATGGTGTAGTCACGACCGATGCCGACGTTTTTGCCCGTATGGAACCGGGTACCATGCTGGCGCACGATGATGCTGCCGGCGGTTACTACCTGACCGTCGTGTGCTTTGGTGCCCAGACGCTGGGCGTTGGAGTCACGACCGTTGTGGGAAGAACCGGTACCTTTTTTATGTGCATGTAACTGCAGAATAAGTTTAAACATTCATTTCACCTCCATGTTCGCGAATTCGAACATCTTGCGGACACTGCTCAGCCAACTGATACAGTACGGTTTCCATACTGCCCAGCAACGTCTGAGATTTTATGTCTGGCGCACGCCGCAGCGTTACCTGCAGCACGCCTTTTCTCTGATCCACCTGATAGTCCACGGGATACTTCAGCTGTTGTTCCAAACCTACAAGAGCCATCTGCGTTGCTGCGGAGACCCAGGCGCATATAACGCTTTCCCCGGCCGGGGCGTCACCCGCATGGCCCTGAGACCGGAAACCTGTGATTTCTCCTTTATGGTTCCTGTATAAATCGATGGTAATCATCTTCGTTAAGCCGGGATTCTTCCCTGCTGCTTAGCCCTGGATACCGCTGATTTTAACAGCAGTGTACGGCTGACGATGACCAGCGCGTTTGCGATAGTTGACTTTGGCTCTGTATTTGAAAACCAGAATCTTTTCGCCTTTGCCCTGATCTTCTACGGTAGCGGTAACTTTCGCGCCGTCGATGAACGGTTTGCCTACGGTTACTTCGCCATCGTTGACGATAGCCAGAACTTCATCAAATACGACTTCAGCACCTTTTTCAGCGTCCAGCTTTTCTACGTTCAGAACGTCGCCTTCTGCTACTTTGTACTGTTTGCCGCCGGTTTTGATAATTGCGTACATGCATTGCACCTCCCTCTTCATGGACTCGCCAATTACGGTACGCCACTCTTTTTACTGCGATACTGCGTGTCTGCTGCGCTGCGTTTTACTGCGCGGCTGTGCGTTTCGCATCGCGCCGTGGCGGTTTACGGAACCTTCTTGCGCGGTTGGGGCCGGACAAAATCGTCCAGACTGAATTATGATATCACAAAGTAAAAGGACTGTCAATCATTTATTCTACTTCCGGATACAGCGGAAACGCTTTGCACAACGCAGCGATGCGTTTGTTGCAATCGGCAATGACCGCTTCGTCATCCGGATTGCTCAGGGCGTCAGCCATGACCTGCGCGATGACACGCATCTCTTCTTCCTTCATGCCCCGGGTGGTGAGAGCTGCCGTTCCCAGACGGATGCCGCTGGTAACAAAGGGGCTCTCCGTTTCGTTGGGAACCGTGTTTTTGTTTACGGTAATGTGCACCGTGTCCAGTACTTTTTCCGCTGCTTTGCCGGTAAGGCCTTTGTTGCGTACGTCAATAAGGATCAGATGGTTGTCGCTGCCACCGGACACCAGGTTGAATCCCGTTTTGACCAGTTCATTGGACAGGGCGTGGCAGTTTTTCACAATCTGTTCCGCATAGGCTTTGAAACCGGGCTGCAGAGCTTCTTTCAATGCCACAGCCTTGGCGGCAATCACGTGCATCAGGGGACCGCCCTGCATGCCGGGGAATACAGCCTTGTCAATGGCTTTGGCATATTTTTCCCTGCAGAGGATAAGACCGCCCCTGGGTCCCCGCAGGGTCTTGTGGGTCGTAGTGGTCACCACATCCGCGTAAGGCACCGGGCTGGGATGGAAGCCTGCTGCCACCAGGCCGGCGATATGGGCCATATCTACAAACAGGTACGCACCCACTTCCCGGGCAATCTCCGAGAACCGTTTAAAATCGATGATGCGGGGATACGCGCTGGCACCGGCCACGATCATCTTCGGTTTATGTTTTAATGCCAGCGCCCGCACTTCGTCATAATCGATAAGCTGGGTTTCGCTGTTCACCCCGTAGGAAACAAAATGATACAGCTTACCGGACGCATTTACCGGGCTGCCGTGGGTCAGGTGCCCGCCGTTGGACAGGTCCATACCCATTACGGTATCGCCGGGCTCCAGCAGGGCAAAATAAACCGCCATGTTGGCCTGGGCACCGGAATGAGGCTGTACATTGGCATGCTCCGCCCCGAAGAGTTTTTTCGCCCGTTCGATGGCGAGGCTCTCCGCAATATCCACGTACTGGCAACCGCCGTAATACCGGTGGGCCGGATATCCTTCCGCATATTTATTGGTCATGACGCTGCCCATGGCCTCCATAACAGCAACGCTGGTATGGTTTTCCGAAGCAATCATCTCCAGATTGCTCTGCTGCCGCTGTTTTTCCATTTCAATCGCATCGAAAATTTCCCTGTCTACCGCTTTCAGTTCTGCTTTTTCCAGTAACATGGCTTTTCCCTCTCTTACTATGAAATTTGTCTTCTACCTTTTGTTTTCTTTCTTCCTGAGTCTGATTATATATAATTGCTGTTATATTATAACAAATTCTTCCACCTGCACAACAGGTTTTTTAAGTTTTTTTTAATTTCGTAAAAGTTAACTATATTCGTAGTAAAATCTGAAAACCTCTGCTATAATGTTACAGTAGAAGGATTCTTCAATTTCAGGAGGCTTTCCATGAAAAACATTGAACCGAAAATTAAAAAACTTACTGCCGATATTTTAAAAGATTACGGTCAGGGCCGCACCATCGACAAGATGAACGCCTTTACCAGTCCTGATATGGACGTGGTCGTTGACATTCTGGACAAGCTCCAGAAAATTCTGTTCCCAGGCTATTATCGTAACAAGAATTATCATTTTTATACGGCCGAGAACAACCTGCAGACCCTCATTGAGGATGTGCTGTTTAATCTGACCAAACAGATTTCCATGTACCTGCGCTACCTGCCGGAATATAGCGGCGCCGATTACCGTGCCAGCAAGGACAGGGCCCAGGAAATTGCCCTGGAGTTCCTGTCCCGCATCCCGAAGATCCGGGACCTGGTGGAAACTTCCGTGCAGGCTGAGTTCGATGGGGACCCGGCAGCATTCAACAAAGATGAAATTATTTTCTGTTATCCGGGTATGTACGCCATCATGGTGTTCCGGCTGGCCCATGAATTTTATGACCTGGGCGTACCCATGCTGCCCCGCATCATGTCGGAATATGCCCACGGCAAGACCGGCATCGACATCCATCCCGGCGCCACCATCGGCCGTTATTTCTTTATCGACCACGGCACCGGCATCGTAGTTGGCGAAACCACCATCATCGACGACAACGTGAAAATCTACCAGGGTGTCACCATCGGCGCGTTATCGACCCGGGGAGGACAGAACCTGCGTAGCAAAAAACGTCATCCGACCATTGAGGACAACGTGACCATTTATTCCGGCGCTTCCATCCTGGGCGGTGAGACTGTCATCGGTCACGATTCCGTCATCGGCGGCAACACTTTCATTACCATGTCCGTTCCACCCGGATCCAATGTCAGTATCAAAAGCCAGGAGCTCCACATCAGCAGCAAGGGCAGACCGTCCTCTGAAGCAAAAGACCTGGACCAGGATAAAACCTGGTATTATACCATTTGACTATTCTTTTCGAGACTAAATAGTTTTCTTCGATATTCAATTGTTCTCTTAGGCATTAATTTATGATTGTTTAAAAATCGTTTTCCCAAAAGTTTAAAAGCCCCGGTACATCTTTCTCCCCCAATTGCATCGCCAACATACCTGCAGGCAGGCTTGCGGTTTATGGCGACACAGTCCGGCGGGATTCCTCAGAAAGATGTACCGGGGCTTTTGTACCTATAATTTATTTACACAATAGAACAAGAACAATGGCGGAGAGGGTGGGATTCGAACCCACGGAGGCTTGCACCTCGCTGGTTTTCAAGACCAGAGCCTTAAACCACTCGACCACCTCTCCGAAAGCACATTATGGATTATAATAAAATTTTAAGTTTCTGTCAACAGGCGGTTCGGGAACGTAAATCATAATCTCTTGTCTACTTCTTTCAGCACCTCTGCCTGCAAACGTTCCCCTTCTGATAAATGACGTTCCAACAGCTGTTCCGCTTCTGCCGCCACGGCTTTGTCTTTTACGCCGCCCAGATTGATTCGCACGTTATAGGCTGCCACCTGCTGGCAGGCACGGGCCAGAAGTGCCGAAGCCGAGCCATCCGTTACCATCATCCGGTTTCCTTCTGTCACGGTAGTATACGCCAGTTTCATGATTCGGACACAGGCGCCTGTCACTTTCAATGAAGAGGCAACTGCTGCCTTGCCGGCCTCTTCAATGGCCTGTCTCCGGGCTTCCGCTTCTTCCATTGTTGTGTTCGGTAATTTATAGGCCTGAAGTACCAGGGAATACATATCCGCATCTTCCTGTGCCATGTCGAGCATTTCAGCCTGAAGGGTTTCGGCCTCTGCAATAACCTCCTTCATCCGGTCTTCCACAATAGCATATTTTTTCTTGCCTACGGTCATATGGGCCGACATACCTGCCAATGCCGCCCCCATGGCCCCACAGATGGCAGCAGCGCTGCCGCCTCCAGGCATGGGTTTTGCGGAGTTAAGATCCTGCACAAAAGATTCTATTTGTTGTTTCGCAAACATGGTATCCATTCTATCTCCCCTTCTGCCATTACAGTCCCGACTGCCAGGCGTTTCTTCTTACAGGGTTCAGTTTCCTGCAGGGTTTAGCCGTCTTCCTGCCCTGCGCCTTCCTGTCCCATAAAACGGTGCACCTGCACCACCGCAGCGTAACCATCCAAGGGTTCCGGCGGTGTCTGCAGTCCCAGAGGAATCAGGCGTCGCAATCCACGGGGCGGATACAGTTTCCAATACAAGTTTCTGGCTTCTTCCGTAGAGTATTTTTCGTCCACGATATAAACTGGATAACCCGGCAACGCTTTTTCTACCCATTGCTTATGTTCTTCACTGCCGGTACCGTTTCCCAGCACGACAGCCTTCAGTATTTTCCGAAGACCCCAGGTATTTCTCACCTGAAGTGTATCATATAAAAACTGTAACAGGGTATCGGAAAAATTACGGGTACGCATCACCTGCACCGCAAGGATGCGTCCCGTTTCTTCTACCAACGCCACGCCGGTCTTATCCCGGCCCGGGTCGATGCCCAGATAAAATTGCAACGTCGTTTCCGCTTTTTTAGCCATAAGGCTGTCTCATTCTTCCTTCCCGGAAACCTTTTCCAGTTTCAGTCTCAGCTCCACAGGCCCGGCAGTGGTAATATCCCCGTCAGCAACGGCTGTAAGGCGTATCTTGCCGCCCATCCGCTGCATTTTGGTTACGGTATCCACCATGGTGACCGCATTCATATTGCCTACCTTGCCCGTCATGGGGTCCGGCATGACACCTGCTTTTACGGAAATCTGGTTGATTTCCTGCAGGAACAGCATAAATGCCTGGTCCGGAGTTACTTTCTTATCATTCATATCTATGACTTTCTGGTGGATTTTGTTCCCGTCTTTATAAACCAGTTTGTTGGGAATGACTTCCAGACCGCAGAGAACAGGCTGTCCCACCACCGTATTGGCCAGGGAACGAACCCTCACCAGCACATTGTTGCCTTTTGCTTTCCCCAACAGTTTCAGCAGCCGGTCATATTCCTCACGCTGGGCCCAGACGATTTCCGCCTTGGAAGAAGGATCCAGGCCGATACGGTTCATGGCAGCTGTATTGGCGCTTCCCATCAGCCAGCTCATCTGGTTGCGGTTTTCCTCTTCCGTGCCAGTATGAATGATGCCAGCGAACACAACTTCCCCGCTGCGGTACATCATCTGCCCACCACGCATGAAAGCAAGGCCCTGCTGCAGTGCATCCGTTTCTTCCTGCAAGCCTTTAATTTCTTCATTCAGTTTGTCTCTGGCTTCAGTCAGAGACTGTACTTCGCTTTTCGCATTGACCAGCGCCCCCTGCGTAGCTTCATACTGTCCACGGACCTCGTTCAGACTGTTATTGGCAGCAAGCAGGTTCTTTTCCGCTGCGGTTTTTGCTGCATCGGCTTCCCGTATTTTTACGTCCAGATCTGCAATGGCCGCATTTTTTTCTTTTAACGCGTTCATTGCCTTATCATACTCTTTTTCTGCCGTGTTTTTCTCAGACGTAAGCCGGAACAGTTCTTTCTGCAGCTTTTCCATGCCGAACAACGCTGTGCGAGCGCTTTCAGAAGATATTGCCAGGATGCCGACGGAAAACAGGGCAATCAGTACGCCTGACAGCACGGTCAGCAACACAGAAGTATCGTGAGGGCGCAGACCGAACACACTCAGTTTCTTTTTTCCGATTTTACTTCCCAGCTTGTCTGCAATAAAGGCGATAAGACCGCCCATTACCGCTAACAAAAACATCAGCCGTATACCAAACATGGATAGTTCCCTTCTTTAACTATTATTTAACAAACACTCTTTACGCAAATCTCCTTCGCATAAAGAAGGAAGACGGGTTTTTATAACAATAGTAACATGTGATCTGACCTCCGGGACCCTGTATCAGTAATCCGCCCTCTTCAGCATAAAGATGCCTGCGACGAAGCAGATGATGTTAGGCAGCATAGCCGCCAGCAACGGAGGAATGACCCCTCCTTTTCCCAGACCGGTGGCGAAGGCCATAATCCCGTAATACATAAAGATGACAATTACGCTGATACCCATGCCGATAGAAGAACCGCTGCGCTGCCGCTGAGTTCCCAGGGGCGCTCCCAGCAGTGCGAACACAAAACTGGCAAGAGGGATGGCAAAACGCATATAAATTTCCGTCCACAAGTCAGAGGTGGGCAGCTTCTGCCGTTCCAAAACCTTGACATAGGCCCGCAGTTCTCCCAGCGTCATCTCGTTTATGCTCTTCTGTTCCCAGTTGATTTCCCTGGGTGTTATGTTCAGTGGGATCACCTGTTTGGTAAAAGCCGCCTTGCTGGTAACACCTTCCTTTTCATCCACGGTAAAAACGTTTCCATCCTCCAGAACCCAGGAGTCTTCTTTCCAGGTGGCCTTTTTCGCGGTCTGCACGCGCATCAGCTTTTCTTTCTGGAATTCTTCAATAGTAACTTTGCTCATTACGCCCGTGCTTTCGTCAAAAGACCGGGCGTACGTGATGCGTTGCGTGTCCCCGCTGAGGGTCTTGACAACCACATGATCCTGCGTTTTGGGTTTTACATTACCGCGGATATCCACAGCCAGGATCTGTTTGGCTATATGCTTGGAAGGCGGTACCACTTTTTCCGCCCAGATGACGGAAAAAATACTGACTACAAAGCCGACTACGATGACCGGCGCTACAATCCGGTAATAACTGACGCCGCCGGATTTCATAGCCACAATCTCGCTGTTGCCGGAAAGTTTTCCGAAAGCCATCAGCGTTGCCAGTAACACCGCCATGGGAAATGTATAATTGACAATTTCCGGAAGGCTGTATAGAAACAGCCGGGCAACCGTCGGAATCGGCGCCCCATACGTCGTGATGTACTGTACGATTTTAAACAACAGGCTGCTGGCAATAAAGATACTGGAAAAGGATGCTACACCAAAGATAAAAGGATACAGCAATTCTTTCAGCACATATTTGTCCAATAATCGTAAATGCATTGCTATCCCCCTACATCTTAAAGTTTTCGCCCAGATAATACTTCCTTGCTATCGGATCGTTGGCAATGCTTTCGCTGTCGCCATGAAGCAGCACTTCGCCGCTTGCCAGGATATAGGCCTTGTCCACAATACTGAGCGTTTCCCGTACATTATGGTCGGTAATTAATATCCCGATGCCCCGTTTTGCCAGATGGGCAATCATGCTCTGAATGTCCGCCACTGCGATGGGGTCAATTCCCGCAAAGGGTTCGTCCAACAGTATAAAAGCAGGATCCGTGGCCAGGGACCGGGCTATTTCCACACGCCTCCGCTCACCGCCGGAGAGCGCGGTTCCTATACTTTTCCTTACATGATTAATGTCGAACTCTTCCAGAAGGTCTTCCATTTTTTCAAGTTGCTTTTCATGGGGTAAAGAGGTCGTTTCCAGAATTGACAGGAGATTTTCTTCAACCGTCATTTTCCGGAAGATAGACGCTTCCTGGGGAAGATATCCAATACCCAGCCGGGCCCGCTGGTACATGGAAAGCCGGCTGATATCCTGTCCGTCCAAAGTCACGGTACCGGCGTCAGGCTTTGCAATTCCTACCACCATATAAAAGGTTGTTGTCTTGCCGGCCCCATTGGGGCCCAGCAACCCTACAATGGTCCCTTGCTCTACCTGCAGGCTTACATTGTTCACCACTTTCCGCTGTCCGTAAATCTTTACCAGATTCTTTGTCTCGATAATCAAGCTTTTGTATCCTCCGTAGCAAAATCTTCTGCCTTTACCTGATCCAACATGTTGGATTCCGGATTAAAATTGGTCTGACCGTTTGCCATCAGGACCGCGCCCTCTCCAAACGCAGGATTGTCAATACTCTCGTTATCTTCTTTCGGATAATATACCATCACCACATTTCCCTGCGCATGCGTTTTGCTGTCGGGGCCCGAAACATTTGTAATACGGAGCTTATCCCCGGTTACGGTGTTCCCGTCCTGTGTCGCTTTTGCATTGCCAATCAGTTCTATATAACCGGTTTCCTTGGAATTGTAAATCGCCCGGTCACCGGAGCCGGTCATCTTCTGCGGCTTGTTTTCCATGGTAACGCCGCCGGTAGCATCGGCCACGCCGGATTTCATATCATATACAATCTTTCCGGCAGAGAGCCAGCTCCCGTCAACTGAAGAAAGATGAGCGAATCCTCCCAGCGTCTCAGCGAATTGTTTATCATCATGGTAATCCACACGGTGTGCTTTCAGTGTTTTGTCCCCTTTTGTCAAAATCGCGTTACCCACGGCGGAAACAAACTTATCCGTGTACATGATCAGTTCATCGCTCTTCAGGTGGTTATCTTCTTTATCTGCCACCACGCCGCCGTACAGATGACCCGTCCGGTTTTTGCTGTTAAAGGTAGAACCGCCCTGGGCAACCGCCACGCCTCCATCGTGTTTGATCGTGGTCTTGCCGGTGGTGGTGCCGTCCCCGCTTTTCATATCATATTCTATTTCTACAGCATCCACGCTGTATTTTGCATCTTTGGCAGGCGCCGCGAAAGCCGCGATACAATGCAGCATCACTACTGTCATGCAGCCTATCAGAACTGTCAGCATCACTTTACTTTTCTTCATATTTACCGCCTCTTTCCACATGCGCTTTGTCTTTCAGTTTAAAATGCTCAAATTTACTGGAAGTAATGATTTTTTCGGCCATAGCCATCATATCTTCTTTAATGACCTTGACTGCGCCGGTAGCTGTTAAAATATCCTGTTTCTCTTTCCATTCAACTTTATCTGCTTTCAAAAAGCCGCCCTGTTTTAACCGTGCGGTAACGCCATTGGTTAACATAAATTCATTACTTTTGATTTTAAGCTCGGCAGCTTTGGCTGTTACATACATTTCGTCCCCGTTACTGAGATAAACGGTGCCTTCCAGTTGTTTTGCCCTGACCAGGTTATCGTTCACCTGTATTGCCTCGCCCACTTTCAGTTCCCAGAGGCGTTTCCCGTCTGCATCCCGGTGCAGCACGGTATTATACACTGTCGCCTTTGTTGTATCTGTTTCTGCTTTTTTTGTCTTACTGGTCGGTTCCGGAACCGTGCTGCCCCAGAACAGCCAGGCAAATACCAGAAATAAGGCTCCCAGACCGGCAACAACGGCCAAAATCATGTTTTTATTTTTCATGGCCATCCTGCTCCTTTGCCTTCACTTCTTCA
>JAFSOW010000240.1 GCA_017443165.1 Acidaminococcaceae bacterium
ATACCTCCCTGCACAATCGGGTACCGGATCCCTAACAATTTACAAAATCTGTTTTTCATGTAAATTCTCCCTTCTGACTTATTATCGTTCGAAATTATTAAAAAGCCTTGAAAGTAAAATAATGATTGCACCTGCTACCGCACCTATAATTCCTACAAATAAAAAGGCCGGAAGGATAAAAAAGATGACTCCCAGTGCAATTAAGGCAAATATGATCCAGGTCAGCAGGCCTCCTCCCAGCCGGTACACCTTAAAACCGGAAGGATCCCTGTTATCTTCGTACGGTCTGTCGGCCCGGTGAAAAGTGTCATCCTGCCGGGAATAACTGTCCTTATCCTGGTATTCGGCACGCTTTGTGTAGCCGTCCTCGCCGGAAGAACCTTCCATTTCAATGGTTGTTCCCGCAAAGTTATCCCTTTCTTCCCTTGTCAGGCTTTTTGCTTCAATATCAACCTTTTTGTGGCAATAAGGGCATTCAGTGAGACCGTCATCAAACTCATGCCGGCAGAATTCACATAACATGGATTCTCCTCCTTACGAAAATACCATATTCATAAAAGCATCTTCACTTATGTAACGCGAATCAAAGGGCTCCAGATGCAATACATCCTGAATTACAGCGGTTCGTTCTGCAATAATTTTAGTATCAATGTGTACCTTTTCCGCATAAGGAACAACATCTAGCAGGAAGGTCTTCGTTATCTTCATATAATTTTCCAGAATTGCCAGTGCCCATATCATATTATCTTCATCTCTGAAACAGTCAACGGGCCGAAGAGCATAAAAATCTCCCCACATCTGTGTAAGATTATTCCGGTCCTGCCATGACAGATGCAACAGTTTGCCAAACTGCGAAAGGATCTGATGCACCGGGTCATCTTTTCTGATTGCGGAAGGCAGATAGTTTCCCGTCCTTTCGCAAGGATGGGTAAGCTGCATGACCATATCCGGAACTCCCGCATAAGCAACCATATGCATAACCAAGGCTGGATTGGCATTAACAAACTTTTCCCAGTCTGCGTCGGGATGGGCCACTCTGTAATATTCAAGAAATTCCGACAGACGGTTATAAAGGGCTTTTTGTACCGACGGCTTTACAATAACGCTGCGAAGATATTCGGTTATCAGATTTCCATCCTCAAACACATGAGCGATACACAAAAGGTTTCGTACGTCTACGGTTTCGTCAACAGGCAGGCACAGTTCTGAAATACTTCCCGAAAAAAAGTCCCTGCAGCTGAACCACCCGTCGGTTTCCTCTCTCTCGATAGTGAAAACCATCAGCTGAATTTTCCGCATCGACGCCAACAGTTCAATCAGAGCCTTATTGGTTCTGCCATATTGCGGGTCCGGATGATTTTTATAAAATTTGTAAAAATGATCAATAGGTCTTTCGTCCGTATTCCTTAAATGATGATCAAAAATAAAGTATTCCCAGAAAGAAGTAAACAGTTCCGGTCTTTTCACATCCATTTCCGGTTCCGTGTCCGTACCAAAAAAAGCATAGCTGGCACGTCGTCGGTCCAGGCTGAAACGTGAATCGCCAAAATACTTCTGCATCATGTCAAACAGTATAGTAAGCTTTTGTCCAAGCTGCATGAAGACTTTGGTTTCCAAATCCGGCTCCCGGTTGGTACGGAACCGTTCATACTCTTCCGGCAGGGATCCGTCCTTCCGGAACAATAGCAGGTTGCCGTCCGTTCCCAACAGCTTTAGGCGGCATTTGGCTGCAGCCGTATCACTGCTGATAGCCTTTTTCTGCTTTAAAAATGAGAGCAGGCGCTGGATGACGTACAGGAAATAGTCCACGTTATCGTAATCCAACTCAAAATCACCGATATTCCGCTGACACCAGCTGATGCAATAAATAAAATCCTCGCCGGTCATGTCACCGATCCGATAAGATGTGTTTCCGCAATATATCAGCAGGTACATGACCTGCTGCCATATTTCCAGCAATTCATCATCAGAAGCACCATGAAATGCTTCTGTCCGCAGAAACTGTTCCGCATACCTTCGCTCCAGGACGGTATTCCAACCGTCATCGTCATTGTATAGTTCATTAATAATGTCGTAAATATTTGTCATTCTTCTCCCAAAACCAAAACTTCAGGTATTAAGGTAACGTTGTAATCTTCCAGAATTTTCTTCCGGATATATTCAATTAGCTGCAGTACATCCGCAGCAGTAGCGTGATCCGCATTGACTATAAAGCCTGCGTGCTTGACGGAAACTTCCGCACCGCCGATACGGAAGCCTTTCAGACCAGACTGTTCCACCATCTGGCCGACAAACCGGCCTTCAGGACGTTTGAAAGTACTGCCTGCACTGGGAATATCCAGTGGTTGTTTACTGATACGGCGCTGGCTGAAATCATTCATTTTAGCATGAATTGCCACCTTGTCACCTTCATTTACCTGCAGCATTACCGTCAGTACAATAGCATCAGAATTCTGCAGTGCGGAATGACGGTAGGAAAATTCCAGGTCATCCCTGTCCAGCGTTTTTATTTCCCCGGTCCGTGTCATTACCTGTACGGATACCACGGTATCTTTCATTTCTCCGTCATAAGCGCCGGCGTTCATGAAAACTGCACCACCAAGACTGCCGGGAATGCCTACCGCGAATTCCATACCCGTATATCCGGCTTCTCCAATGATACGGCAGCACTGAGCCAGAGACACGCCGCTGTCAAAAACAAAAGTATTGCCATCCTGCTCCCAATGCTTCAATGCATTGCCGAGCTTCAGGACAATACCGCGGATGCCCTTGTCCCGCACCAAAAGATTGGAGCCGTTCCCTATCACCGTCAGCGGAGTTTGTTCCTCCCGGGCAATGTGTAAAATATTACGAACATCGTCCAGGTCCGCCGGAATCACTAGCGCGTCGGCCGGACCGCCGATATGGAAAGATGTGTGTGCCGACATGGGTTCATCCAAACGTACCTGGCCGGCAATTTCCGATGTTAAGCGAGAAAGAGTTTTCTGATTCAGCATTTTATTCAGCAACTTCCTTTACCACGTCCGTAATGGTCTTTGACACGTCCTGGAACATCAGCTGGAAACGTTGAAAGGCGTTCAGATAATTCACAGCCAGCGGATTCAGGCTAAGAGTCCGCATCATGTCATTAAACTGCGCTTCCTTTTCCTCCGGAATATCTTTTTTCTGGTAGCGCGCAATCTCTACTTCCTGCCCCAGCTGCATGAATCTGGCAATCAGCGCTTTGGTATCCGGTTCCGCGGATAATTTTTCCTTCGCTTCTTTTAAAACGGCAAACTCACGGGTTGCCCGCATTTCCCTTGCCAGTTCATTCGCGCAATCATATACTGTCATCGTCTTTTCCTCCGTAACAGAATTATTGTTTTACATACGTCAAATATTTTAGCACATTTTACTATATCTGCCCATAGGGAATATTCAGATGCTGCCACCCGCCCGTATCACCAAGCGTAAAATGCCACCACTCTTCTTTACCCTGGGTAAAACCGCAGTCCTTCATCACTGCAGCCAGCATATCCCGTAAGTTGCGCTGCCTTTCCGTGCCGCCGGTAAAACCCGGATACTGGCGGACAGATACTTCATCAAAGTCACTGATCATGTTCACTGCTTCCCCGGTTTTCAGGTCATACAGGCTTACATCCACCGTGCGGCCGGTGTTGCGGTCTTCCCCTTTCTCGGGAACAGGCAGCATGGCTTTCTTATCCTTCGGTAACAGGTCGAAAGCAAGTTTGGATACATACCAGGGGCGGTAACCTTCCCAGACCAGCAGACCGTACCCCCTCGCCGCCAGTTTTTCGGCAGCCTTTTCCAGCGCTGAGACAGTTTCCACTTCCGCAAAGGCTTCCGTCGCTTCAAAAAGTGAAACGCCAAAAATATTGTTGGAGTCCGCGTAACGCAAATCAAACTTAACGTTAGGAACAGCAGACCGGATACGAACGAGCCTGCCCGGCTGTCCCTGCTGCAACTTTGCCGGCATGGCAGTCCGGTACGCTGCGTCCTTCAGAGACTGATAATCAGTATTCCCTTCAATCCGCATTACTTTGCTGCCTTCGCCGGGGAAGAAATCCCGGGCAAAACGTTTGCCGCCAATCTTACAGACAATCCCGTTGCCGTCTGAGTCCCGTTCAAAATGAACAGCAGTCTCCGCAGAAAGCAGTGGGCCTTCCTCATTCATCGAATAGGAATCAAAGTGAACTTTTTTCAGCGGAAAAATATTGGCAAACCGGAAGTCACTGTCTTCCGGGTCCGTGCGGTAAACAATCTGCAAAATGCCCTTTTCTTCCCGCAGCAAAAAAACAGAAGAATTTCCGTAATACAGACCCAGAAGGGAATTCACGTCTTTAGGCACCGCTTTCGCCGCCAGGGAAACAGGCAGCATGGAAAAAAGGGCAATAGCCAGCAACATAGACAGAGAAACAATTCTCATATTTATTTTTAATTTCATTTACTCTCACCCGGTTTCTGAATCGTAAAGCGCACATCTGCCAGAGCGTTCAACGTCCTGCGCACCTTTGCCACTTTTTCCAGATCGATTTCCGCATAAATGATCTCTTCATTGCTGCCGCCTTCCGCAATGATATTGTTCATCGGGTCGATGATGCGGGAATGGCCGTAGAAAGGATCTCCCTTAAAGGTGCCGACACAGTTCACCGCAGCCACATACACATGGTTCTCAAAAGCCCGGGCGCGCGACAGCAGGTCGAACCCGTCACCCCTGCGGGAAGGCCACTCAGCGGGACAGACAATCAGCTGTGCGCCCTGCAGTGCCAGATAACGGTAAAACTCGGGAAAACGCAAATCGTAACAAATCGTAGATCCGCAGCAGATACCGTCCAATTCAAACACATCAAAAGCATCTCCGGGAGCAAAGAACTTTTCTTCTTCAAACATGCCGAACAGGTGCGCTTTACCGTATTGGTGAACAATCTTCCCCTCTTTGTTGATTGCCGGGATCATATTATACACCATTCCGTTTTTCAGGATCGGCAGCGAACCGGGCAGTAAGGAACATTGATACTTTACAGCGATACCACGCAGTGTTTCCACCAACGGGCTGTC
>JAFSOW010000241.1 GCA_017443165.1 Acidaminococcaceae bacterium
AATTAAGCGTATTCTTTAACCGCAAGGTTATTGAATACGTTTTTTTTATGGGTTATAATTAGGTAAGTAAGACAGCGGGCGTAAGTACGGCAGAGAGTTTAACCGAAACAGAGCGCTGCACATTGAACAGGGTGTATTTTCCGGAGAAGATAATGGGTAAAGATTTTTTGGACCGATTCAACATAATTAAATCAGTATTAAACATGGTTAAGGCATCGGCGTTGGCATGCATGACCGTATTCCTTTTCTCTTCGCCTGCTCTGGCAGGCATCGTGGAGTCCGGGGAGCTGACAGAAGCGTCTTACTGGATTTTAAATAACAACGCAGGGGACCAGGTGATTCTGGACGAAGAACAGGTCGAATCATTTAATCAGAAAATCCGCGCGGCGGGTCTGGATGTGACCGATATGAAACGGCTGCCGTCTTCTGTTCCCGTAAAAGAATTTCTCCCCTGGATCACAAACACGTGGGCCATGCGGGGAACCGTATACCGGAACGGCCGGGAAGTAACCGAAGCGGAAAAGGAAGCGATACAAAACAACCTGAACCTGGCGGCGCTGCCTTCGGAAAACGAAGCGGCGGATGTGCGTTACGGTGTTACGGTACGGCACGCGCTGATCCGGAACCTGCCCCTGGCGGACGGTCTGTTTGAGTCGCCGGAAGATGTGTATTACGATAATGTGCAGGATTCCGTTCTGGAAGCGGGGGAGCCGGTGGCAATCCTGCATGAATCCCTGGACAAAAAGTATTACTATGTGAGGCTGTACAATTTGTTTGGGTGGATCGCGCAGGAGGATGTGGCGCCCTGTAACCGGGAGCAGTGGATGAAATACGCTGACCCGCAGGATTTTCTTGTGGTCACCGGAAGGGATTTTTATACCCGGGTCAACGGGGAAGACGTGTTCCACCTGATGGGCGCGAAGCTGTTGCTTCTGCAGGAAAAGAAAAACCGCTGGCAGGTGCTGCTGCCGTATAAGGATCACAAGACAGGCCTGCTGCATGAAAAACAAGCGTGGATCAGCAAGGATGAGAACCTGCACCGCGGCTATCTTCCGTACACGTCCGACCAGGTGATCCGGCAGGCGTTTAAGTTTTACGGTTCCATATACGGCTGGGGCGGCGCCATGCGCAGCGTGGACTGTTCCTCCCTGGTGGGGTCGGTCTACCGCACCATGGGACTCGATCTGCCCCGTAATACGTCACAGCTTGTTAAAATGCCGGGCAGCGTGACAGACCTTACCGGCCGGAACCGGGAAGAAAGGCTGCAGGCGCTGGAAACGGTGAGGCCGGGTTCGCCGCTTTCCATGAAAGGGCATATTATGATCTTCCTTGGCATGGAAAAAGGTACGCCTTATGTGATACATTCTTCCAGCAGTTACTTTAAAGACGGACGGAAGATCTATGTGCGCCGGGTACTGGTCAGCGATCTGGCCATGGACCGGAGCAACGGGAAAAGCTTTTTGGAAAACCTGGTGAATGCAGTAACGTATCAGTGATTGTTTCAGCCGGCGCTGTACGGATGTGGTAACGCAGACGCGCCGCCGGTGTTGTGAAAAGGATATGGGGAAGGGTTTATGGCACAGTTAATTACCGTAAAGAGCGCGAAAGAAAATATTGAATGTTACGAAAAGGCGGAAGCGGTGGTTCTGTTCCTGTGCAGGGAATGCGCGGACCACATTCACATGCTTTCCCTGCCGGAAGAATTTTATGATGCCGTTGCCTGGCAGATTAAAACGCAGGGTTACGGTTTCACCGATACGGGAAGCATCACATCGGTGCTGCTGAAAACCAAAGCCGGTTTTACCCGCATCCTCTTCGCGGGAATCGGCGCCGGAAAAGCCTGCACTCCGAACCATCTGCGCATTGCGGCGGGTAATGCGGCCAGGGAACTGAAAAAGAATAAAATCCGGGAGGCAATTGCCGCAGCCCCGCTGCTGACGAATCCCAAACGGGGGCATTACCTGAAGGCGCTGGCGGAAGGGTTGCTGCTGGGCAGCTATACGTTTGATAAATATAAGAGCAAAAAGGAAAACGGTGAGGCAGCCGGTCCGGAAAGAAATAAAGCTGTAAATGACGGGATCCCCGGTGAAACTCCTTACAGCAATGAAAATACTTCTGTAACCGTTTTCAGCGCGATTGAAAACGCCGGCGCGATCATCAGCGAAGCGGAAATTGTCTGTAACGCGATCTGCCGCGCCCGGGACCTTGCCAATGAACCGGGCAATATGATTTACCCGGAGACATTGGCGGCGGAAGCGATGCAGGTTGCGAAAGAATATGGTCTGGAAGCGGACGTGTTACGCGTTAAGGAAATGCAGGCGCTGGGTATGGGCGCGATCCTTGCGGTAGGAGCAGGCAGTGTCCGGGAGCCCCGGATGATTACGCTGAAATATGCCAACGGCGGTGACAAACCGTTTATTGCCTTTGTGGGCAAGGGCATTACCTTTGACAGCGGAGGGATCTCCATCAAACCTTCTGACGGCATGGGCGAAATGAAGGACGACATGACCGGCGCGGCCGCCGTGCTGGGCGCCATGCAGGCCGTTGCGGCCCTGAAGCTGCCGGTGAATATCCTCGGCGTCATGGCCTGCGCGGAAAATATGCCTTCCGGTTCGGCCCAGCGGCCCGGCGATATCATACGGGCGGCCGGCGGCAAAACCATTGAGGTGGACAATACCGATGCGGAAGGGCGGCTGGTTCTGGCCGACGCCGTGTGGTATGCCTGCCGCAAAGGCGCGGCGAAAGTGGTTGACATTGCGACACTGACCGGCGCGGTGATCATTGCGCTGGGTGAACATACGTCGGGTATCGTGAGCAACAACGACGGGCTGGCAGAGGAAATTAAAAAGGCCGGCCACCGCGTGGGCGAGGGATGGTGGCAGCTGCCCATCGTGGAAGAAGCGGAAGAAATGCTCAGGAGCAGCTGCGCGGACATCAAAAACAGCGCAGGGCGTCCGGCGGGTACGATTACGGGCGGCGTGTTTATCGGGCAGTTTGTGGATCAGGGAATACCCTGGGCGCATCTGGATATCGGCGGAACGTCTACCGCAAAAAAAGCGGAAGGACATCTGCCGGAAGGCTGCACCGCGTTCGGTACGGCCACGCTGATAGAATACGCGCGTACGCTTTAAACTGCTGAAGGTAATGATTATGAGGGGATTCGCAGATTTACATATCCACAGTTCCAATTCTGACGGCGTGTATCCGCCGCGGGAACTGGCGGCAATGGCAAAGGCGGCCGGCATTACGGTGCTGGCCCTGACGGACCATGATACGTTGAAAGGCCTGCCGGAAATGAAAGAAGCGGCCGCTTCTGCCGGCATAGATTTTATTCCCGGTGTAGAATTCAGCGCCCGGTGGGAAAACCGCCAGGTACATATTCTGGGTTACGGCATCGACGGGCATAATGCCTTGCTGCTGGAACGGCTGGCGGACGTACGTGACGCCCGCAGGAGCCGTCTGGAGAAGATCATAAAGCGGCTGCATGAGATGGGAATGGATGTAGATGTTCCGGTTCCGGAAGAAGGGCAGCGCGCCGTGGGGCGTCCCCATATTGCCCGCGCGCTGGTGGCGCAGGGGTATGTGCGGACGGTGCAGGAAGCATTTGATCTGTACATCGGGGAAGGCAAACCTGCCTACCAGCCCCAGACCAAGATGACGCCCCCGGAGGCGGTAAAACTGATCCATCAGGCCGGTGGGCTGGCGGTGCAGGCGCACCCCGAAGAAATCGGGGACCGTGAACTGGCATTGCGGCTCCTTGCGGAACTGCCTTACGACGGGCTGGAAGTGTATCATCCGTCGGCGAAAGAGAAAGACATTGAAGCGTTCTGGCTGCAGATTGCACAGGAGCGTGGTCTTTTGATTGCGGGCGGGAGCGACTACCACGGAAATGCGGGCCGCTTTCCGGAAAAACTGACGGAATGGCGGGTTCACAGGGAAAATGTACGGGATTTTATAAAAAGGTTTGGTTTTTAATATCAGGTAGCGGAGATTTGCGATGGAAGTTATTGCGTTTGTCGGTCCCAGCGGTTCGGGAAAAAGTCACCGCGCCATCGGGGTGGCGCACCAGCATCATTGCGATGCGATTATTGACGACGGTCTGCTGATCCAGGGGTCAAAAATTTTAGGCGGTACTTCGGCAAAAAGTGAACAGAACCGGGTGCAGGCGGTAAAACGCGCCATATTTTATGAAGACAGCCACGCTGCGGAAGTGCGCGAAGCGCTGGCGCGTTCCAGCATACGCCGCATCCTGATTATTGCCACGTCGGACCGTATGATCAGTAAGATCACGGCGCGTCTGGTCCTGCCCGACCCGTTGAAGACAATTTATATTACAGACATTGCTTCCAAACAGGAAATCAAAAAGGCGCATGAATCCAGGCTGCGTTACGGCAAGCACATCGTGCCCGTACCGACGGTGGAATTGAAGCAGCACTTCAGCGGATTTTTTGCCAATCTTCCCTATAATATTTTTTCCAAAAACAAAAATGAGCGTCGGGAAAGCCGTTCCATCGTGCGGCCGGCTTTCAGCTACTACGGGACGATCCTGATATCCGACTACGTGATTGAGGATATCATCAACCTGATCGTGCAGCGCATGGTGGGCGTGGCGAAGATACATTACATCCATGTGCGCCGCCGCACCGACAATAAAGGTCTGGCTGTCCATGTTGAAGTCAACCTGTATTACGGCGTAAAGGTTTTTGAAGTGGCCCGTCTGTTACAGCGTAAAATAAAAACAAGGGTAGAATCCATGACGGGGATGCAGGTCCAGCGCGTAAACATTTCCGTCCGCAGTCTGGAGCTGCAGTCCAAAGCTGTCCGGATGCAGGCGCAATGAGAAAAGGATGCCTGCCCGGAAGCACGGTGTTATCATATGTGCGAGAACGCTCATTATGCTTTGGAAAGACAGTAAAAAGCGCAGGCCGGAGCTTTAAAAACAATTGACATTTTATGTAAAAAATACGATAATAATTATGTAACAAAGCTGTCGTACGTAATTGCTCTCGCGTACGGCAATTTTTTTAAAATGTTATATTCTTCCGGCCGTTTCCGAAATTATAAAATGCTTCCGGGAATGCCGGAGAGGCAGCGAAACGTAACGGAAATGAATACCAAATCTAAAGGAGGGACATCATTTTGAAAATTCATGAGTATCAGGCAAAACAGATCATGAAGATGTACGGCATCAGCGTGCCCAACGGCAGCCCTGCTTTCAGTCCGGAAGAAGCGGCCCGCATCGCCAAAGATTTTGACGCGCCGATTGCTGTCGTTAAAGCGCAGATCCACGCAGGCGGCCGCGGAAAGGCGGGCGGCGTGAAGCTGGCTCACAACATTGATGAAGTAAAATATTATGCTTCCCAGATTCTGGGCAAAGTGCTGGTTACCCGCCAGACCGGTCCGGAAGGAAAGATGGTCAACCGCCTTTTAGTAGAAGAAGGCAGTAACATTGAAAAAGAATATTATCTTGGTTTTGTTATTGACCGTGAAACTGCCAATGTGGTCATGATGGGCAGCTCGGAAGGCGGTATGGAAATTGAAAAGGTGGCGGCGGAGATGCCGGATCGTATTTTCAAGGAATATATCGATCCCACCATCGGGCTGATGCCGTTCCAGACCAAACGCATGGCCTATAACCTGAAGTTCAAAGACAAGGTTATTGCCAAGGCCCAGAAATGCATGATGGATCTCTACAATCTGTTCGTAGAAAAAGACTGCACCCTGGCGGAATGCAACCCGCTGGTGGTAACGGTGGACAATAAAGTAATGGCCCTGGACGCCAAGCTGCAGTTTGACGACGCAGCGATTTTCCGTCATCCGGAAATTGAAGCGCTGCGCGACGAAGCGGAAGAAGATCCGAAGGAAAGAGCGGCGGCCAAGGCATCCCTGTCCTATGTAAACCTGGGCGGCGACGTAGCCTGCATGGTAAACGGCGCGGGGCTGGCTATGGCCACGGTGGATATCATCAAATTCTACGGCGGCGAGCCGGCCAACTTCCTGGACGTAGGTGGCGACAGTACGGTAGAAAAGATTGCGGAAGCCTTCCGCATCATGCAGTCCGATGACCAGGTCTGCAGCGTGTTTGTAAACATCTTTGGCGGCATCAATAAATGCGACGTGATTGCCGGCGGTATCGTGGAAGCGGCCAAGGTAGTAGGCCTTAAGGTTCCGGTCATCGCCCGTCTGGACGGCACCAATCATGAAGAGGGCCGCCGTATCCTGAAGGATGCCAACCTGCCCATGGTTCACTCGGTTCAGAAGATGGAAGAGGGCGCGGAGCTGGCAGTGAAGCTGGCAGCGGAACTGAAGGCAAAGAGAGCGGAAGGGAAGGAGGCGTAAGAGATGGCAGTATTTGTAGGAAAAGATACAAAACTTATCGTGCAGGGCATCACGGGCCGTCAGGCTACGTTCCATACTAAGATTGCGCTGGAGTACGGCACGAATGTGGTAGCCGGCGTAGCTCCGGGCAAGGCCGGGGAAAAAGTTCTGGGAAAGATTCCCGTATTCAATACCGTAAGTGAAGCCAAGGAAGCTACCGGCGGCAACGCCTCTGTGATTTATGTTCCGGCCCGTTTCGCGGCGGACGCCATTTGCGAAGCGATTGACGCAGGTCTGGATTTTGTCTGCTGCATCACCGAACATATCCCGGTACAGGATATGGTAAAAGTCCGCGCATACATGAAAGGGAAAAAGACCCGTGTGCTGGGCCCCAACTGCCCCGGTATTTTAACGGTAG
>JAFSOW010000242.1 GCA_017443165.1 Acidaminococcaceae bacterium
CACCTCCTCGGGCTCTGTAGTATGCTGAGGCCTACAGAAAGAGTATAGCAAACTACTATCTGACGCGAAACGGCTCCCCGGTTTCATGACCGCATCGGTGCCTTTCGCAGAAAGGCGGAACATAGCTATGGCTTTATTACAGTGTCATATTTACAGTCACGCCCTGTACAGCAACATTTCCCTGAACGTATGCCTGCCCACGCCCACCAGCGGGGACCGGGTGGATTATGCCACGCTGAAACGGGATTACGGCTATGAGCAGGGTCTGCCGGTGGTCTATCTGCTCCATGGTATGTTCGGCGACGCCAATTCCTGGATCCGGTTCTCCAATGTGGACCGGTACGCGCAGGACAGGCGTATCGCGGTCGTGATGTGCTCCGCCGGAAACAATTTTTACCAGAACATTCCGGGCGGTCTGTCCCTGGAAACCTTCTTCACGGAAGAGCTGCCCGCCTATACGCGTGCGCTGTTCCCCGTCTCCTCCCGCCGGGAGGATACCTTTATCGGCGGTTTCTCTATGGGCGGCTACGGTGCGCTGCACCTGGCCCTGAAGGCGCCGGAGGTGTTCGCCAAAGCCGCCAGCATGTCAGGCGCGGCGGATATCGTGGCGCTGTATGAGAACGCAAAAAAGAACCCCGCTCCTTCCCCCTTCAACTGGAATGCCATGTTTAAGGATGCTGAAGCGCTTCAGGGCAGCGGCAGCGATATCTTTGCCCAGTATCAGGCATGCAGGGACAGGGGCTGCGTGCCGAAACTGTATGTTGCCTGCGGTACGGAAGACTTCCTGTACGCCATGAATCTGGATGCGAAGGAGCGCTTCCTGCAGATGGGTGCCGATCTGACCTGGCATGATGCCCCCGGCGGCCATGACTGGACGTTCTGGGACAGTGAGATACAACGTGTGCTGGACTGGCTCCTGCAGGACCGGAAAAAGGCTGACAGCAGCGTGATCATGGGCTGAAAAACGGAGGGACGATCTTTTTCGTCCCTCCGTTTCATTTGCTTTTCCCCGTTATCTTTCCGTTCCCCGGAAAAACAGCCCCAGCATGCCCGGTCCGACGTGCGCGCCGGAAAAGGGCTCATGCTGACAGATGTTCACGACGGCGTCAGGTGTAACAGTGCGGATCATGTCGGACAGCTTTTCAGCGTCCGCCAAACAGTCGCCGTGGGAAATATAAACAGCCGGCTGTTTCTCAGCGATTCTCTTCTCCCTGTATTTTTCCGCAAGGGCAGCGATGGCGTTTCTGCGGCCTCTGACCTTGCTGCAGGAGACGATATGGCCTGTGCTGTCACCGTAAAGGATGGGCTTTATATTCAGGATTGTCGCGATTTTTGCCGTGACCCCGCTGACACGTCCTGTCTGCTTCAGGAAGTTAAGATCGTCCACCGTAAAATACTGGCAGACGTGGGGAACCTCCGCGTCCAAGATGGCTGCTGCTTCCCTGGCATCCGTTCCCTGACGGCTCAGCTTTGCCGCTTCCATCGCAAGGATCCCGTTGCCGAAGCCGCACCCCAGTGAATCCACAATATGAACAAACCGGTTGCTGAACCTCTCCATCAGCTCCTCTGCGGCCGCCGCAGCCGCGCTGTAAGTCCCGCTGATGCCCGAGCTCATGGAAACATAGATGATATCCGTGCCCTGCTCCAGCAGGGGTGTAAAATGAGAAAGGAACAGCTCCGTATTCAGCAGGGTTGTCTTTACGGCCTGTCAGCTGCGCAGCCTTTCATAGTATGCGTGGCCGTCAAACAGATCAAGATCTCCCTGATAAATCTCAGGTTTTCCGTCCACAACGTAATTACAGGGCAGAAGGGTAATCCCCTCCAGCATTTTACCGGGTAAATTGGCAGTACCGTCCGCAAACACGGCAAAGGGCATATCTGTTCCCCCAACTCTTTGTATTTCCTGTCATAGCACAGGCAGCACAGGTGCACCGTCTGTAAAAAGTATATTTCGCCATAGTCCCGCCGGAATCCTTTATGATTCCCGCAGGCGGGACAGAGGGACCGTCATTTTCGTTCCGCCTGTTCTGCTGATGAAAGCCTTCGCATCCTGTTCTCCCGACGGCTACCGGCTTCTGCAATGTTTGTACATTGTTTTTTTTATGTCGCATTGACCGGTCCGAGGGTAGAATATATTGTTTTTTCACTTCCTTATAGGTATACTTAGACAATCTGATTCAAAGCGTTTTGCCGCTTTATCAAGCAAAAGGAGGAAAAAACAATTATGAAGAAACTGCTTGCTCTGCTTCTGGCCGTAATGCTGTTGGTACCCGCCTTCGCAATGGCTGAGAATGTCATTAAGATCGGCGTGTTTGAGCCCTCCACCGGTGATAACGGTGCCGGCGGAAAGCAGGAAATCCTGGGCATCGAGTATGCGAACAGCCTGAAGCCCACCGTCACTGTCGGCGGCGAAGAGTACAGCGTGGAGCTGGTGATTGAAGACAACCAGTCCCTGACGGACAAGGCCATCTCCGCTGCCCAGTCCCTGGTCAGCAAGGATGTGGCTGTCGTGCTGGGCTCCTACGGCTCCGGTGTCTCCATGGCCGGCGGCGACGTGTTCGCTGAGGCGGGCGTGCCTGCCATCGGCGTCAGCTGCACCAACCCCAACGTAACCCTGCTGTGCGACTATTACTGGCGCATCTGCTTCCTGGATCCCTTCCAGGGCACCGTCATGGCGAACTTCGCCAAGGAGCTCGGCGCCACCAAGGCATACGTGCTGACCATGCTGGGTGAGGATTACGGCGTGGGCCTGGGCAAATATTTCGTGGACGCTTTCAAAGGCCTGGGCGGCGAAGTGGTTGAGGAGAACTTCACCGAAGGCACAAGCGATTTCGCGGCTTATATCAACAATGCGGTTTCCAACG
>JAFSOW010000243.1 GCA_017443165.1 Acidaminococcaceae bacterium
ACTGCTATAGCAGAATATTTTTTGTTTGCGTCAAAATGTTCCGGCAGGTACAGGTGGCCGGCAACTTCGATGCCGTACCGGTTTTGGAAACGGACCATCTTTGTCTGGATTTTTTTATCCACTTTGAACACGCGGGTGTCGTTGGTCAGTTCTGTAATGGAAGAGTTTTTCATCTGGCTTGCCATAACAGCCGCAGCGTTCGCATCGGCCGGAGCGGCAAAAGCGGCGCCTGCAAAACCTACAGCGGCCAGCGCCAGGCTCAGGACAACGGATTTCATCAGTTTGCGGGTACGGGAAGTTTTTTTCATTTGCGTTTCTCCTTTTTCATAAATCTGAATTTTTCGCTGACCGTTCTGCTTCAGTTTCACACTGCGCTTCTTGTCTGTCAGCTTTGCACAACATGCCTGCTGTCTTCTTAAAACAGCCTGCATCATCACTTATTTTGATTTCATCGGAAGCTGTTTGCTTCTTTCAGATTCATTCTAAAGGAGCCGCGCAGAAATGTCTAATACTTACTAATCATTTTTAGTTATGCTCTTTGTCTATATCTGCTTTTTCCCCGTATTCTTTTTGCAGTTCCGCCAAAAGCAACGATGCCACGGGGCTAAACACCTGGTACTTTTTCCAGATGATCTTCATTTCCGAAGCAGGTACGTCCGTCAGCGGCACAAATGTCATATCGCTGCCTTTTCCGGTATGCGCCAGTTTATCATAGGCAATGGCATACCCTAACCCTTCCTTTACAAAAATGGAAGCATTAAAAAACAGATTGTAGGTAGCTACAATGTTCAGGCGGTCCAGTTTTTCCCCGAACCAGGCAGGAAAATTCTGATCCACGTTTTGCCTTGAGCAGATTAAAGGCAGGTCGCACAAATCCGCAAGGCACAACGATTTTTTCTTTGCCAGGGGCGAATCCTTCCGCATGAAGACGCCCCAGGTATCCTGTGCCGGGATCTCCAGATGGTTGTATTTCAGGGGATTCACATATTCCATGACCAGCGCAAAATCCAAAATGCCTTTATCCAGTTTTTCCGTGATGTCTTCACTGTTTCCGCTGGTGATGTTGCAGCGGATGCCGGGATGCAGCTCCTGCACCCGTTTCAGCGCTCTGGCAAAATACTTCAGGGAATCGGATTCGGGGCAGCCGATAAAAATCTCGCCGCCCATGGTATCGTCCAGCATCTTAAATTCCGTTTCCGTCTTGTCCACCAGATCCAGAATGTCCTCCGCCCGCTTGCGCAGCAGCATGCCTGCTTCCGTTAACCGCAAGGCATAATTGGTACGGACAAACAGCTTTTTTCCCAGTTCCTCTTCCAGATCCTTTAACTGCCTGGACATGGTGGGCTGGGTAACGTGCAGCCGTTCGGCAGCGCGGGTGATGTTCCCTTCCCGCGCGGTTTCCAGAAAATAACGCAGCACCCGGATTTCCATAACAAAACCTCCTTTGGGTATTTCCCGAATTAAATTCAGCAACTCTCCGAATGTTATTTAGTAACTACACGAATTATAATTGGCATCTCCCCATTTCAATTTGTAGAGTCCCGACAGATTTTTACCAGTATAACACAAAATAGACGAAAAGCATATCTGGAAATAAATAATAAGTATTAGACATTTCTGAAGTTGGTTTTTTATAATACAAAGCAGGAACAGCATTCAAATTCCAAAAATAAAACGACAGGAGACAAGATAGTATGAAAGAGAAAATGTTAGAAGGAAAAGTTGCCATCGTATCCGGCGCAAGCTATGGAATGGGCGAAACCATGGCCGAACTTTTTGCAAAAGAAGGCGCAAAAGTTGTTATGACCGCGCGGGGCAAAGAGAAATTAGAGGCGGCGGTCAATCGTTTGAAAGAACAGGGACTGGAAGTTACCGGCGTGGTGGCGGACAATAAAAATCTGGAAGACGTTAAAAATGTAATCCTGACTGCTCTGACTGTTTACGGCGATCTTGATATTGTCATCAACAATGCGGCCATCTGCGAACAGAAAATGATCGACGAAACGGATGACGAATGGCTGGAGCATGTATATCAGACCAATGTGTTCGGACCGTTCCGCTTTATCCGGGAAGCATTGAAAGTCTTCCTGCCCAAAAACGAAGGCTGTATCATCAACATTTCTTCCGTCAACGGCGACCGTCCTTTCTGCGGGGCGTCCTATACCTCCTCTAAAGGCGCCATCAACACGCTGACCAAAAACGTAGCCATGCGTCTGATCAATACCAACATCCGCATCAACGCCGTGGCTCCGGGCGCTACCGTAACACCGGCCCATCTGGCAAACAAAGCCGGAGAACAACCAGGCGGCGCAAAGATGTTGGAATTCAGCAAACACTTCGTATATTTTCCCGGCCCGGAATGCGATCCCATGGATCAGGCAAACGCCTGCCTCTTCCTCGCTTCCGATATGGGCAAACATGTAAAAGGACAGGTCATCCAGGTCTGCAACGGCGCGTTCCTGTAATCATGCAGCAACGTAATTCCGTATGAGACGAATTTGTAAGAGTACACTTTGAGAAAGAGCTTGC
>JAFSOW010000244.1 GCA_017443165.1 Acidaminococcaceae bacterium
CTCCTCGTTTACCAGAGGCTCGTTGCATTTCTCGCAGTAGAAAATAGGAATGGGCACGCCCCAGACACGCTGGCGGCTGATACACCAGTCATGACGGTCCGCAATCATATTGTGGATGCGGGGTTCGCCCCAGGCCGGAATCCACTTAACTTCGTTATGAATGGCATTCAGCGCCGCTTCCCGGAACCCGTCCACGGAAGCAAACCACTGCTCGGTAGCGCGGTAGATGATGGGGTTCTTGCAGCGCCAGCAATGGGCGTACTGGTGATGGATGTTCTTCTTGCCTAACAGCATGCCCAGTTCCGCGATATATTTCAGGATCGGTACGTTTGCATCGAACACGAACAGACCTTTAAAGCGCTCACCGGCTTCTGCCGTCATCCTGCCCTGTTCGTCTACCGGGCAGACGATAGGCACATTGTATTTCAGACAAGTCAGATAGTCCACATCACCGTGACCACCAGCAGTATGCACGCAGCCGGTACCGGTTTCCAGGTCAACATAGTCTGCCAGACAAATCATGGATTTTCGATGGTTGTATTCGGGGAACGGATGCTCGCATTCCGCAAATTCCATCTCGCGGCCTTTGACCGTCCCCAGCACTTTGCCCAGGGTCAGGCCCGCTTCCGCCGCCACGTTGCTGACCAGCTCGCTGGCCATGAACAGCACTTCGTCACCGTTTTCCACAAAGGAATATTCAAAATCAGGATGCAGCGTAACAGCCATGTTGCCCGGAATGGTCCAGGGTGTGGTGGTCCAGATTACAACATAAACCGGCCGGCCGTTTACGCCTTCCGGAGTCTTGCCATTGTCTTTGATCAGTGGGAATTTTACATAAATGGTCGGTGTTTTCTGGTCCGCGTATTCGATTTCCGCTTCCGCCAGCGCGGTTTCGCAATGGGGGCACCAGTATACAGGTTTCAGCCCTTTATAAATGTATCCTTTGTTGGCCATGGCGCCAAACACCCGGATTTGCTCCGCTTCAAAGGAATGGTGCAGGGTCAGGTACGGATGATCCCAGTCTCCCAAAACACCTAAACGTTTGAACTCTTCCCGCTGGATGTCGACGAACTCATGGGCATACGCATCACATTTTGCCCGCAGATCCAGTGCCGTCATGCTGTGACGGTCCACGCCCATGGCGTTGAGGCAGGCGTGTTCGATAGGCATGCCGTGGGTATCCCAGCCGGGAACATAGGGCGTGTCAAAGCCTTTAGCATATTTATATTTAATAATGATATCTTTCAACACTTTATTCAGCGCATGTCCCATGTGGAGATGGCCGTTGGCATAGGGAGGCCCGTCATGGAGAACCCACTTGGTATGCCCTTCATGCAGTTTCTGTTTCTTCTCATAAATCTTGTTTTCTTCCCAGAATTTTAACAGATCCGGTTCACGTTTCGGCAGGTTGCCCCGCATCGGAAACTCAGTTTCCGGTAAATTCAGAGTCTTGCTGTAATCCACTTTCTTCTCCTCCTAACTCGTTACTGTGCAAGGAAAAAATCTATTTTTTCCGTATAAAAAACTAGTCTCGTCCATAAAGGGACGAGACTATACTTAACCCGTGGTACCACCCTCATGACAGAAATCATCTGCCACTCGTTCAGCGCGATAACGTGCGCCGGTCCGTCCATGCTTACTCAGTTGTTCAGCAGGCTGCTCCAAAGTGATCTTCACACTGCCGAAATATTTGTCCGGGCTTCCACCCTCCCCGGTTCGCTTTACCATTTCTGCAGGCTACTGTCTTTTTCTCAGCAATTGTCAACTATACTATTGTCCGGCGCAGTAGAACCACGCCTGTAATGAAGCTATTTTACTACTTTTGGCATAGCGCGTCAATAGCACTCAGCTTAAATTTATGGATACCGAAGCCCTCCTGCGCCTGTAAATGGGACAGGTCGTTCAGGCGGAATACAGCGTGTTCCCTCCATTTGTTGATGCCCAGTACAGACAGACTGGAGGGAAGGATATCCACCGAAAAGTTAAGGCGGTTAACATCCTCAATGTCCATACCCAGCCAATCAAAAATAATGTTCTGTATCGTTCCCTTATGGGATATGATGATAAGGTTTTCCTTATCCCAATCTGCCACCTTATGCATTCCGTCCACGGTACGCCGGAAGAATTCACGCCGGGTTTCCCCGCCGGGATAGTTCCGGTGGTCCAGTTCTTTTAAGGTGGGAGACGGACAATATATGCTCCTGGCTTCGCTTTCTTTTAACCCGGCGGCCTTTCCATTATTCTTTTCCCGGAGGAACGCAAAGTCCTCCACTTTTTCTATACCCAGTTTTTCCGCAAAGATAACTGCCGATTCATGAGCCCGTTTCAAATCGCTGCACAGAATCCGGAAACACGGCATCTTATTGGAAAAATCCTTCGCCAGCTTCTCCGCTGCCGCCTCAATCTGCCTGCGTCCTTTATCCGTCAGGTTCGAATCTGTCCAACCGCCGGTAAAATGCTCCGTATGGTGCGTCGCCTCTCCGTGTCGTACAAGAATGATCATATCAGGATTCCTTGTTCCCTTCCGGCCCCGGGGCAGCGTTTTTGGTTTCCGGTTCTACAGTTTCGCCGGCCGGTTCCGGCTTTACTTCAACACTCTGCGGTCTTGGTTCCGCCGATTTCTGCAACTCGCTCAAGGCGACACGCAAATCCGCGTTCTTCCGGGGAAAACCGTTCCGGTTGAAGACCATGGGGCCGCGGGGATTAAATCTGGAGAAAAGAGGTTTACGCGTCCCGACGTACCCGTTACTACCAGATACAGAAGGTTTATCCTCCGAAGCCGGTTTCGGGTTTTCATCAGTGGTTATGGTCTTTTTATCCTCCGATGTGGGTTTTTCTTCCGCAGCCGCCGCGTCTGCTTCGGCTGCTTCAGGAAAATTTACCTTAGCAGGCTCCTCCTCCACAGGTTCCGCCGCAGATCTAACCTCCGGTTCTTCCATAACGGTTTCTACGGCAGGTGTAACCGTTGCAATATTTTTTCCCGTGTTCTCCGTTGCTGCTTTATTCTCAGCTTCCGCCACAATTTCCGCCTTCACCGGCTCTGCTTTCGTTTCCAGAACCGGTTCCGCTGTCCTGACCGCCTGCAGTTTGGGTTGCACCAGCTGATCCACAGCATATTCTGCTTCAAAATTATCATATAAGGACAACTGGGACTGCAACAGGCTCTTCAGTTGCTTGCTCTGGGAGTTTGCCTTGCTCACCATGGTATTGTATGTGTCCATGGCCGCGGCCGCTTTAGTCTCTGCCACAAATACCATCTTCTGGCTGCGTTCCGTCGCCTCTCGAATCAGAGAACGGCTTTGTTCCGTTGCTTCCGCTACCATCTGCTGGGATTTCTGTGTCGCCTCGGTAACCATGGTCTGGGATTTCTGATTCGCTTCAGCCATCATGTCCTGGGATTTCTGCCGTGCTTCCGCTATCATATCCTGAGACTGCTTCTGGGCGTTGGCGATCATCTCATGAGCCTTCTGGGTAGCTTCTGCCACGATGTTCTGGGATTGCTGGTTCGCATCTGCCATAACCTGGTTGGCATGGGCTGAAGCTTCCGCTGTCAAGGTACGGGCCTGCTCCCGGCTGTCTGCAAGCTGGGACTTGCAGCTGTCTTCCGCTTCCACCTTCATCCTGGCCACCTCAATTTCCGCCAGGCTCTTCATCTTATCCACGAACGACTGCGTCTCTTCCCGCAATTTGCTGGTAGAAGAATCTGTTTTGCTGCGCAGACCCAAAGCATAAGAATCCGCATCTGTACGGGTGGACTTGCCGTAATCATCTGCTTCACCCCGGGTTTTTGATGCATATTCGTCAGCCATTTTCCTGACTTTCTCCGCATAGGCGTCTGCTTCAGATTTCATACGGGTTATCTCTGCTTCCGTATCGGCCCGCAGTTTATTACAGAATGAAATTGCAGCTTCTTTCTGTTTATTGCAGGCCAGTTCGGTTTCCCTGGTCAGCACCTGCGCCTTCTGCAGGCTGCTCTTCTTAACTTCATCCGCAGTTTCCTGGGCCACCACCAGCGTACTCTGCATGGTGCTCTCCATCCGCTGGTAATACTCCAGCTTGGCACTAACCCGTTCTACAGAATCCTTTAACTCCACATTATCCTGATATAAACGCTCGTAATCTCTGGAAATCTGGGAAAAGAACTGATTGACTTCGTCCGTGTCATAACCACGAAAACCTTTGGAAAATGTCTTCCCATTTAAGTCCAATGGTGTCAGCATGTTGTCTCCTCCTGCTAAAAAAACTATATTGCTTTAATCGATGTATGCCGTCCTGAACATTTTATATTTATTCTCATGGCAGGCGCCATGCATTTTTCGTTACAAGCTTTTCGTTATATGTATCGTTTCAGCGTAATCGCGAAGCGGCCTTTTTTCGTCGTGCCGCGAACTTCTGAAAGTTCTACCCTGCCTCTGCCCCGAAAAGACATTACATCGCCTTCTGAAACAGACTGGGATGCGCTCTTCGCTTCTTTCCAGTTCAGCTTCACGTTTTGACTTTTTATCTCTTCTGCCATCCGGGACCTGCTGATACCGTATCCGGCTGCTGCCACCGCATCCAGCCGCAAGGCCGCCACGGTAGCCGAAACGATCTTAACCTTTTCTTCCTTTGCCTGCAACTCCTCTCTGCCGATCTGCCGCAGGCACACATAAGCCGCGCCTATCTGGGTCAGATTGCTTTCAATGTAATTGGCAAAAGCTTTGTCCGCCACAAACTGGGCTCCTTCCGGCACCAGCACGATATCCCCCAGGATCTCCCGTTCGCAGCCCATGCCCATGAACGCGCCCAGGATATCCCTGTGACCTAACGTATAATACCGTTTATCCCAGGTAACAAGATAGCAGACAATCCCAAAATCCGGTGTACCGTAAGAATCGTCTGTCACAAAAGCAGCTCTGCACCGTTCTGCGTTGGCAAACCCGCCTTCAGTTTCCAGTCGGATGCCTTCAAAGTTTGCCGCCACGATTTCCGCCACATTCCTGCCGTGGGGATCCAGAAACTCGCTGACCCTGTACCTGCCAGTTTTCCGAGCCGCTTCCGCCAGATCCACCAGCCGTGCCGCCAGATCTTCATCCCCACCAGCTTTGAAGTAGCGCAGTATTTTATCTCTGTCTGCCATGCCTATTTGTTTCCCTTTAACTCTTCGCTGCGGTTCAAAACAGCCTGCACCGCGTTGTATAACGCGCCGCGCACCGCACCATTCTCCAGCGCTTTGATGCCGGCAATGGTAGTGCCGCCGGGAGACGTCACCATATCACGCAGCACGGCAGGGTGTTTGCCCGTCTCCAGTACCATTTTTCCTGAACCGGCGAAAGTCTGGGCCGCCAGTTTAATGGCCGCCGCCCTGGGCAGACCCGCCATAACGCCCGCATCCGCCAGTGCGTCGATCATCACGTATACATATCCCGGTCCGCATCCGGAGACCGCCGTGACGGCTTCAATATCCCTTTCCTGAATCCGCAGTGTTTCCCCGCAGCAGCCAAAAATCTGTTCCGCGGTTTTCACCGCTTCTTCACTCACCCCGTTACCGGGCGCGATGGCCGTCATACCGGCTCCTACTGCCAGCGGCGTGTTGGGCATGGTACGGATCACGGGATGCCCTTTAAATATTCCGGCAATCTTGTCGATTGTCACAGAACCCATGATGGAAAGGATGACCGCCTTGCCCGGCACGGCGGATACCAACGTGCCACGCAACACGCTGTCCACCATCTGAGGCTTGATCGCCAGCACAATCATATCCGCATCCCTGACCGCTTCACAATTATCTACAAGACCGGTCACACCATATTTTTCGTGGAGATAATCCGCCCGTTCCTGCCGGTGCGCCCCCACATAAACCGACGCCGGATCCATCAGCTTCGCGCCGGTGATGCCTTTGATAATCGCCTCACCCATGGCGCCACCGCCGATAAACGCCAGCTTTTTCAAATTCAGTTTTTCGGCCATGAGGCTCCTCCTCTTTCTCCGCCGTACACTTCGGCCTCTGCGTCAATATCCACATTGCGCGGCGCGCAGACCAGAATATTCGGGCCAATGGTACGGATCGTACCGTTCAGCGCGTAAATGGTTCCGCTGATAAAGTCCGTCATACGTTTCCGTACAGCCGGTTCGGTTGTTTCAAAATTTACCACTACAGGCTGGTCGTTTCGCAAA
>JAFSOW010000245.1 GCA_017443165.1 Acidaminococcaceae bacterium
CATTCCAAGCCTTCCATTATCGACTGGATCCTGGCCCTGCTCTGTTTCACGGTCCCCTTCTATATCTGGAACGATTATCTGGGCGTTGTGGAACGGGCCGGCAATCCCAACCAGACAGACCTGATCATGGCTACCCTGCTGGTGGTGCTGGTACTGGAATGTTCCCGCCGGGTCACAGGCAATGCCCTGACAGTCCTGTCCATCATCTTCATTATTTACGGGCTTTTCGGCCGTGAATTCCCCGGCATGTTCATGCACCGTGGTTATGACTGGCCTTCCCTGTCCAACCATTTCTTTGCCAACACAGAAGGTATCTACGGTACGTCAGTAAGCGTAGCCGCCAGTTACATCTTCCTGTTCATTCTGTTCGGCACGGTCATGCACAAGTGCGGCATGGGGCAGTTCTTCAACGACATCGCCCTTGCCCTGGCCGGTCACACCAAAGGCGGCCCCGCCAAGGTTGCCGTCATCGCATCCGGTTTCCTGGGCTCCATTAACGGTTCCGCCGTGGCCAACGTAGTAACCACGGGCGCCTTCACGATCCCCCTTATGAAGAAGACCGGCTATTCCAAAGAGTTCGCCGGCGCGGTAGAAGCCTCCGCCTCTGTAGGCGGGCAGCTGCTGCCTCCCATCATGGGCGCCGCGGCCTTCATCATGGCGGAAATGATCAGCGTGCCCTACTCCAACATCATCACCTGGGCCGCTATCCCGGCTCTGTTGTACTACCTGAGCATCATTATCCAGGTACACCTGCGGGCCTGCAAAGACGGACTCACGGGCCTGCCCAAAGACAAACTCCCCAAGACAGGAGATGTTATGGCGAAGCGCAGTCATCTGCTGATTCCTGTATTTTTCCTGCTTTATATGCTGTTCTTCTCAGGCACGACGGTTATTTTCTCTGCGGTGCTGACCATCCTGGTTACCATCCTGGTATCTTTTATCCGGAAAGAAACCCGTATGTCCCTGAAAGACCTGCTGGATGCCCTGGCTGACGGTGCGAAGCAGACAGTTTCCGTAGCCGTTGCCTGCGCCTGCGTAGGCATCATCATCGGCGTATGCTCCAAAACCGGCTTCGGCCTCACTATGGCCAACACCATCATTTCCCTTGGCAAGACCAGCATCCTCTTTACCCTAATCTTTACCATGATCACCTGTATGATTCTGGGCATGGGTCTGCCTTCTATCCCGGCCTACATCATCACGGCCACCATCGCGGCCCCGGCCCTGTCAAAACTGAACATCCCCGTAGGCGCAGCGCATATGTTCTCATTCTACTATGCCATGTTCGCCAACCTGACCCCGCCGGTCGCCCTGGCTTCCTTTGCGGCTGCCGGGCTTTCCGGAGGCAATCCCATGATGACAGGCGTGGCTTCGGTAAAACTTGCTATCGCCGGTTTTATCGTGCCTTTCATGTTCGTGTACTCGCCCCAGCTGATGCTGATCAACACCACTCTGGCGGAAGGTCTGCTGACGGCCGGCACTGCCTGTGTAGGCGTGTTCCTGATTGGTACTGCGGTAGAAGGTTATGTTTATACTTTCATGCCCGTCTGGCTGCGTGTAATCGCGGCTGTAGGGGCGTTGCTGCTGATGAAACCCGGTTTTGAAACCGACATCATCGGTGTGGCTGTGCTGGCTCTGGTACTGTTCCTGCAAAAGAAACGGCAGAGATCGGAACAGAAAAGCCAGGGAGTTTGAACTTTAACTGAAAATCCCTTAAACAAATAAAAGAGGGCAACCGGAAAGGCTGCCCTCTTTTTTCGTTTTGTTGAATTCATATGATACTGTTATTTAAACGGATTTGCCAGCAATCCGACCTTCTTTTTAACCTTTGCGAGAGTCCGGTCAGAAATGCGCTGTGCCACCGCTGCTCCTGCTCTATACGTTTCTTCCAGGTAAGCTTTATCGTTCATCAGGCGGGCAAAGTTTTCACGCACAGGGCGCAGTTCTTCGGAGACCGCTTCCCCTACCGCCAGCTTGAAATCACCATAACCCTTGCCGCTGAATTCATCCTCGATCTGCTCATAGGTTTTCCCTGTCACCACGGAATAAATGGTCATCAGGTTGTTGATACCATCCTTGCCTTCTCTGAACATGACCTTGGCTTCACTGTCCGTAACCGCGCTGCGGAATTTGCGGATAATGGTATCGTGGTCGTCCAGAATGGAAATGAAGGCTTTCGGATTGGTGTCTGACTTGGACATTTTCTTTGCCGGTTCCTGCAGGGACATAATCTTGGCACCTTCCGGAGGCAGATAGGCTTCCGGAAGTTTAAAGGTATTGCCATACAGATTGTTGAAGCGCTGGGCCACGTTACGGGTGAATTCCAGATGCTGGGTCTGGTCGGCGCCTACAGGCACATAGTCCGCCTGGTACAGCAGGATATCTGCCGCCATCAGGGACGGATAGGTGAACAGGCCCGCGTTGATATTATCCGCATGCTTGGCAGATTTATCCTTGAACTGGGTCATGCGGGACAACTCACCGAAAAGGGAGTTGCAGGCCAGGATCCAGCCAAGTTCAGCGTGGTTGTGCACATGGCTCTGGATGAACATAAGGCTCTTCTGCGGGTCAATGCCGCAGGCCAGCAACAGTGCAAACGCTTCCAGGCTCTGTTTACGCAGCTTCGCCGCTTCCTGCCGCACGGTTAACGAATGCAGGTCTGCAATAAAATACGCACACTGATAATCTTCCTGTAACTGCTGCCAGTTGCGCACCGCGCCGATATAATTTCCCAGCGTAAATATGCCGGTAGGCTGAATACCGCTGAGGATGATTTTCTTCTTTTCCGATTTCTGAACTTCCGGTTTGTTATCTTCAGTCAAGTTAGAACACTCCTATTCCTAAACTATTATAGTAAGTATTATATATAAAATTAAGGGGATTGACAACAAGCATTGCAAAAAAATCAATATAATAGTATGATGAGATAGATATCTGTCTGTGTTTAAAAGCAGTTAAATATAAACAGCGACTTGTAAAAATCGCTTCATTATTCTTTATGATAGACCAAGGAAAGAAGAAACGCCATGCAGCAAAACAGAAATCTTGGATTTATGGCAGCGGTAGGCTGCTACGTCCTCTGGGGCATCCTTCCCCTGTACTGGCATTTAATGGCAGAGGCGGAGGCCAATGAAATACTGTGCCACCGTATCCTCTGGTCAGTCGTGTTTATGCTGATCGTCCTTGTAGTAACCCGGCGCTGGAAAGTTCTGAAAAAAGACTGCCGCGAACTATGGCACAACAAAAAACGCGGCGCCATGCTGGTGGCTGCCGCTGTGATTATCAGCCTGAACTGGCTTACCTATATCTGGGCCGTCAATCATAATCATGTCATCGATACCAGTATCGGCTATTACATCAACCCGTTAGTCAATGTTCTTTTCGGCATGGCAATTTTCGGCGAAACCCTCTCCGCGCCAAAAAAACTCAGCATCGCACTGGCTGCTGTCGGCATTTTCCTGATGACCTGGCAGATTGGTAAACTGCCATGGGTTTCTGTAGCGCTGGCTCTGACCTTTGGCAGCTACGGCGCCCTGAAAAAAAAGCTGAAGCTGGATCCCTTTACCAGCATTACGTTAGAAACGCTGCTTCTCTTCCCCTTTGCTTTTTATTATGTAGCAAACCTCACGGCAACCGGAGCTGCCCACTTCGGCCCGGGAACCCCGGCCCTCAGTCTGCTCCTGGCCGGGTGCGGTATTGCCACCGCAGTTCCGCTTATCCTGTTTTCCTATGGGGCGAACCTTCTGCCGTTAAATGTGCTGGGTTTCTTCCAGTACATCAGCCCTTCGATGACCTTGCTTTTGGGGATTTTCTTTTTTAACGAGCCCTTTGGCGCAACACAACTTTTCACGTTCGGTTTTATCTGGCTGGCCCTGCTGGTCTTCACGATTTCCGAATGGAAAGCCAGTCACGCACAGCGGCGTGTCTGAATACACAAGACAGAGATTCAGGAATTGTCTGCCTTAATTGTCTGCCTTGTTTATATTCAATTTGTTTTTTATCTTTAAGGTTTATCTTTGCTACTCTTTTTCCCGAATTGTTACAGCATAAACTGGTAATACAAAACGCTGGTCACATGTGTCTGCACACGTATCTGCAGGTACATGAACCAGCGTTTTACTTTTTTATTCTTTTTCTGCCAAAACCGGAAGCGTGTCGCCTCCATAGGGCATGATGTTGATGGTGTAGTCCGTTTTTCCCTGCTCTTTCAGTTTGGCTTCCGCCAACTTCCATGCGTCCTGTAATGTGGCCGCAGGAGTTGCTCCTGTCTTTCTGGCATTGGCAAAATTCTCCGGCTCCGTTACCAGGATAATCGTAAAATGCCTTGCCAGACAGCACATATAAAACGCAACATAGAACGGAACCGTAAAGTCCGCCCGCACATCCAGTTCCATCTGCTTCAGGTCTGTATAGCGGAAGCTTTCGAAAAAGGCGGGAGGTTCCGTCATATCCTGACAACGCAATACGGCAATCATGATGCCGCCTTCTTTTAACGCGGCCGCCCCCGGCGCATAGCATTTCATCCCCTGATATAAACTGATATCCCTGGGATACCCGCCCCCTGAGACGATCACCACATCGCTCTTTTCTTTCAGGGACACGCCCTGCAGTTTCATAACTTCTTTTGTTCCCTGCAGCCAGGCCTCATACCAGTGACCGGCCATAATTTTAAAGAAGTTTCCCTCTGCGTCCATGATGGCGTTGACCATAAAACAAGGATTCAAAAAAGAAGCGACTTCGCACATGTCTTCGCTGAGCCTGTTGCCGAAATGACGCA
>JAFSOW010000246.1 GCA_017443165.1 Acidaminococcaceae bacterium
ATGAGGATTTAGAGCATGAAACTCATTAAGGAAATACAGGGCAGGGTAACAAAATTCGTAAAAAAGAAGGGCGGAGTACTTCCCAAGCTGTTTGTCTGGATGTACGCTGCTGCATTCCTTGCCTGCGGATTTATTACCATCTTTGGCATCATATATGAATTTTTTATCAAAAACATCATTAACTACAAAGCCGTCAACGATTTCATCGCGGCCTATTTCACGCCCAGCATCTGCGGTACCTTTGCCCTGCTGGGTGTACTGCTTATTGACCGCGACCAAGACGGAGTGCCGGATAAATGGCAAGAAAAAGAGGGAGGCGATGAAAATGGGAAAGATGTATCCCGCTAACTACATGACGCCGGACAGCTTGGAGGATGTGCGCAGGTTGGCACATAACGCCAGGGGAATGATTGACCATGTGTATCTGCATTGGACCGCCGGCTGGTACGGCCAGTGCTATGATTCTTATCACATCTGCATCGATAAGGGCGGCGAGATCTATCTGATGTGCGACAACAGCCTCACGGAAGTTAAGGCGCACACGCTGGGCCGGAACACCGGGGCCGTTGGTGTATCACTCTGCTGCTGTGGCGATGCGTCTGCAGGCGCAGACAAGGACGGTAAGGATGTAAATTTAGGATCTGCGCCACCGACGGCGCAGCAAATAGAAGTTATGGCGGAAGTTGTGGCCGTACTGGCGGATGAGTTCGATCTGCCACTGGACACAGACAAATTTGTGATGACGCACTGTGAAGCCGCCTGGAAAGACGGTTACGGTGTCCCTTATGGTGCGATGGTAAACGGTGTGATACAGGATGACCCTGATCTGCGTTGGGACCTCTGGAAGATTCCGGACTACTACGGGAAAGAAGGCGCACTGGTTGATGGTGGTGATCTGATTCGCGGCAAGGCGGCGTGGTACCAGCGTAAATGGCGTGGGGAGTTCATGGGAGATTAATCAAGGAGGATAAATAATGTGGATAAAATCAAAGAATTTATTGCCGATAATCATCTCGCTCTGCTTATTGGCATTCTGCTGCTTGTACTCATCTGCTGGTTACACGCAGACCGTCACAGAAACGACCCAGTCTATAACGATACCAATGCAACAGTGGAACGGCTTGAAAAACGAATTAATGCTGTTGAATCAGGACTTGACCGCATGCAAAAGCGACATGATGAGGCTCAAAAAACCGTCGAGTCAGTTGGTCGAGGAATTACAACAAGCACAGGACTCGCTATTGAAATTAACGAAAACGCTGAACGAACAGAAGAGCGACTTAATTCTGCTATCGAAAGAAGCCAGAGGATTGAAAAGCTCATTAGCGATATTGAGAAGTCAAATCGAAAAGGAGCGCCGGGTGCATCGCCGGCAAGTCTGGCAAAATAGGATTTGGTGCATTATTCTGGGCACGGCCGCCGGTTTTGCTGCGGCAAAATAAAACGCGCCGGATGACCAGCGCGTAAAATGGGCCTTGATGCCTTTTAAATGGTTTATTAATATCAGAATAAGGAAAAACGCAAAAACCGCTAAAAACGGCTTTTGCGTTGATAATCGGATGGCTGGCTATGCAGCCTGTCTATCTAAACTTATTGTAATAAGGGGCTTGCTGGCAGCGCCAATGGGAATTGAACCCGTGATTTCGCCTTGAGAGGGCGACGTCTTGACCTCTTGACCATGGCGCCGTGAGATTACGTAACTATTATACTACAAATCTGCCGGAAGTGAAAAGCACGTCAGCAAAATTTTTCAGATAAAAAAATGGCTCCGGGACTAGGGCTCGAACCCAGACAAGAAGATCCAGAATCTCCTGTGCTACCATTACACCATCCCGGAGTGAGTACTTGTTTATAATAGCGCAATAGTAAGAAAATGTCAATAGTTTTTTTGCGGATATAAAAAATAATTATCGTTACCGCACAGCCAGTATTACAATCGTTTCGTTGTCCGGTACATCAACCAGTTCGATTTCCAGCACGGCAAAAACCTGTTCAGGGCTGGCAAGGCCGGAAAGATCCAGCTGCTTTTCCCCGTAATACGCGAATAAGCCCGGCAGCTGCCCGCCTGTCGTGCCGAACTCTGTTACGTCTTCCAGCAGTAACCGAAGATCCTCGCGCAGGTTGTCCCTGGAAGTGACAACCGCTCCCATTCCTTCCCGCCGGAGGCAAATGATACCGTTACGGTCCAGCACGCGGACCTTGTGTTTCTGTACGGGAAAAAGGCCGAACAGTTTTTCTGTGTACGGCCCGTCAAAAACATGCCACTTGCCCGCAGTTGCCGCCCCGGTTACACTTTCTTCCGGAAGTTCCATAGACCGGGCGGCAATGGAACGCAATTCCTCCGCGTCCGGCGCATTGGCAATACGTTCGCTTTTACGGAATTCCGTAGCGCCCATGGCAACAGCCCGGAGGGTGCTGGTCTTTTTATCAATTTCAATGGAAATCTCAACCGTGGCTTCCCGGGCGCCGGCCCGTAATACCTGTTCCATGGCAGTGTGACGGATGGAACGGATATCTTCTTCGGTGGGATTGACCACGGTACGTTCCACAACTTCCCGCACCATGGCCATCGCTACCCCGATGGTTGAAATGATGGGCGCGTTTTTCACGATTTTCCAGCGCAGATTCAGAGAGTTTCCCAGATACGGAACAATCACGCCGGCGCTTCCGCCTCCCCCTGCCAGGCTGAGGATGGACGGGGAAAGTTCGTATTCTTTTATGAGGCTGCTGACCAATTTGCCGATTTTTCTGGCTGCCAGGTCCATGGCTGTTTTAGCCGCTTCCTCCGCTGTGCAGCCAATCGCGTTTCCCAGCGCCTGCCAGGCGATCCGGGCGCTTTCCCGGTCACCTTCCGCGTAGTCCCCTGCCGGGACGCTGCCTGTCAGATTGGCGGCGCCGGCCAGTGTCAGGGAAACGCGTTTTCCGTCTGCGCCTTCCGTGACTGCATACACTTCATCGTCCTCAGCGCAGGGAGCAATCAGTTTCAGCTCCGGCCGTTCCGGTTTTCCGGAAAAAACTTCATAGGGCAGGCCGGCGATATGCGCGCTGCGGGGTCCCACATCCGTAATTTTTCCGTTTTCAACCCGGATCATGCTGCCGCCTGCCACACCCAGGGTGCGCACATCCAGAGAGGAAAGATAGGTTTTATGGCCGCCTACTTCGCCGTACCGCACCATGACGCGGCCGTCCTTGACTACAGAGATATCCGTCGAGGTTCCTCCGGATTCCAGAAAAATGCCGTCCGAAAGCCGCTCGTACATCAGGACGCCTGCAACGCCGGCGGCCAGCCCCGACAGCATGGTCAGAATCGGGCGACGCCGCACTTCGTCCACGTTCATTACGCCGCCGTCGCAGCGCATAATCATCAGGGGGGCGGGAATGCCGGAGCGTTTTACACAGGCTTCGGTCATGTCGGCGGTTTCCATCATTTTGGGAATCAGGCTGCCGTTGATGACAGCAGTGCGGGTACGCACCCGGAGCCCGTAGAGTTTGGAAACCTCATGGCCTCCCGTTGCGTAAAGGCCTTTTTCACGCGCCAGTTCCATCACGAACTGTTCGTTGTCCGGATCATCCACGCTGTAAGGTTCCGTTGCCACGATGACTTCGGCGCCGGCTTCTTTCAGCTTTTCAATCGCTGAGGAAATTTCCTGCCGGGCCGCCGCCGCGTCCGCGGTTTTTACAAACACGTGAAGCGTTTTCAGCTCTTTTCCCCTGGCCAGGGGAATATTGCCCGTATTACTGATCTGCTTTACCCGCGCCGCTTCCAGCCCGCTGCCCATGGCAAGGATGCCGGCCACAGCCACATCGCCTTCCAGTAATGCGTTGGTGGCCTGTGTCGTCCCGTGGGCGATAAAAACCACTTCTTCCGGCGCGATGCGGTTGCGGTTCAGGAGGTTCTGCAAAACGGTGATGATCCCTTCCGCCACGCCTTCCCCGGAAGCGTGGGTAGTGGGCAGCTTTTCCCGGGCGATGATTTCGCCGGTTTCGTTATCAATAGCCACGGCATCTGTGAAGGTTCCCCCTACGTCGATGCCAATCCGTATCTTCCTCATTTGCCGCCTCCATCCTTCTGCTTCGCACCATAACTTCATCCGTGATTTCCCGGGCCAACTGAATTGTGTTCCCGGTTCACTGCGTTAACCAGACATAAGCCAGCATCAGGAGGCACATTGCCCAGGCATAGGGAAGGATCCGTTTCAGGATGATATCCGTATCCACGCCGGTATAACCGCCAATCCAGGTATTGTGGGAATTCGTCGGGTCGGCCAGCCCCTGCAGGTAACCGACGGCAATGAACATGCCGCACAGCGCAATGGGCGAAGCGAATTTAAGCCCGGTCAGGATTGCCGCAATGCCGGCTCCCATACCGTACATGTTGAGCGGGCCGCGATAGAGGGCTGCCGGGGCGAACACGGCAAAGAACAGAAGCAGCCCGTTCTGGCCCGAAGGCAGAATGGACCCGATAAGAGGCTGCAGGATAGCAATGGATGCGGGATGTATGGAAGCTGCAATCAGCATGCCGATGCCGATAAACAGGAACAGCACCCCGGCCACATCCCGGATTCCTTCCACGAAAGCACCGGTCAGTGTATTGACGGTCTTTCCGGGACAAACGGTCAGCGTGGCATACAGCGATGCCGTGATGAAACCGAACAATGCCGCTGCCACCGGGTCGATTTGATCCATCAGGGGGAGACCGAAACCGTGGGTCAGCCGGAGGATCACGATGACTGCCAGAGGAAGAATGGGGGCGATCAGCGCAGCTGCCGGCAGTTCTTTCTTTTTCCGGATCAAACCGCCGGGATGGCTGGTGAAGATGCCTGCCAGTGCCTGCACCAACGTTATTGGCAAAGTAAGGATACCTGACAAAATTTCTTTAATTGCAGCGGGAAGCGTATTTTTTCCGCCATTCCCGGAAGAAACATTTTTAATAATATAGAAGCAGGTAACCAGAGCGGCGATGGCAACACCGGGCAGATAATACTGCAGGGCCGCTTCGCTGCCGAAGATGCCGATATACGTGCCGTACCCCGCAATGTTGGCCATACCCCCCGTGCAGATGGCCAGCAGGAAAAGCGCTGCGGCGTCGACAGGCGGAATGCCCACGCCGGTCATAAGGGGAAGGGTGATGGAACCTACCATGATAACGGGACCCAGGCCGCTCATGCCGGAAAAAACAAAAACCGTGGCCGCTGTCAGCAGGAAGGCGATGGAAACGGGCTGGTCCCCGGACAGTTCCGCCGCTTTTTTGATGATGGCATCAGAGATCCCGGTTTTCTGAATCACCCGGGCAAACATGGCGCCGAAGATGACAAGGGCGATGGGGGAAGCGAGGCGGAGCGCCCCGCCCAGCAGCACATCGTTGAGCCAGGCGACAAAGGGCATCCCGGCCACAAATGCGATCCATGCAGCCAGCAAAGGCAGCGCCAGCAGTGTGGGCAGCAGCCGCAGTACCATCAGCGCGGCGAAAATCAGGAAACCAGTCAATAATATAATTCCAGTAAAAGTCATGGTGTCAGTCTTTCAAAAATGAACAACAAATAGTGTAAAAAGTCGTTGTTACAGTAAGGACTTGCCTTGCAGGGAACACCTGCAAAATCATTGTAGCGTATTTTATCCGGCAAGACAAGATGATAGATGAGGCAGGGATTATGTTTTGTGTTATCCGGATTCAGCACGTGTTTTTCACAAATATTTCACAAATTTTATAAAAAAGCACCGTTTTTGCAAAAAACAACCAAAAAATCGCTCAAATGTGAAATATTGTTCACAATTTTTGCTGAAAAATGCTTTTCTTTTTTGTAACATACCCTTAAACTAACACTTGTGCCGCGCGAAACGCAGCACAAAATAATCAAAAACAATAAAAGGAAGGTAGTACAAACAATGCAGGAATGGAATTTTAAAGAAAAGTATGAAACCATTGAAACGTTGCTGAAAGAGATTAACCAAGGGAGGAAAAATTTTCAAAAATGTTCCGATGATGAAGAATTTTTAGCGCCTATATTTTATATGTATGACGTAATGGAGAAGAATGCTTTATTTATCCGGGACGAATGCCGCAATTCCATAGAACCCGCTATTAATAAAATCTACGCGCTTGGGGATAAAAAAGGAGGAAAGCTTACCGAAAAAGAAATTAAGAAAGGGCTTCAAGCATATTTCAGGATCGGTTACGAGCAGGATTGTCTGGATGCCATGTTTATGATGAACAATGAACTGATGGAAGCGTTATTCAAAGCGATGTTTCCGGAAGATGAGTGGGATTCGGAGATCATTAAAGGATATAATATCGGGCCTGATGTTGATTTTGATAAAATGCCCCGGCTCCCTTCTGTTTTGAAAGCTTTCGATTTTGAAAGTACAGTTAAACGTCTTGAGTGGCTGGTTGAACATTATCATGATGACGAGAATGCCAAACTTTACCTGAAAGCCAGACAGGATGTGCGAAAAAAATATAAAGAGAAATTAAAAATAAAAGAAATGAAGCGGTAAGTACAAGAAGCACATGGATTTGTTCGTGCGGTTTGTGGTATGATAGATAGCAGAATAGAATCTGAATGGAGATCATACTATGCACCAGTATTTATTTCATATAGGTGACTTCCCCATACGCATGTACGGGCTGATGCTCACCCTGGCGATTTTCCTGGCTACCGGCACGGCGTATTTTCTGGCGCGGCAGGACGGACGCTGGCATGAGCACGTGCTGGATATCGGCATTTACGGCGGTTTTGCCGGACTGATCGGCGGCCGCCTGTGGGATGTGTTTTTCTTTGACTGGAGCTATTACCAGGACCACCTGCTGGAGATTCCGTTTGTGTGGCAGGGCGGTATGGCGGTGCAGGGAGGTATGCTGGGCGGTTTGGTTACCGGCATCATCTACTGCAAGCTGCATAAGATCGACTGGCTGGCGCTGGCGGATATCGTCTGTCCGGCCATGATTTTAGGGCAGGCTGTGGGGCGCATGGCCAACCTGCTGAACGGTGACGCGTTCGGCGCGCCCACCGGCGGTGACTTTGGTATCGTGTACCCAGAGGGGACGCTGGCCCGGGCAACCTACGGGACCCAGCCATTATGGCCCGCGGAAGTGTGGGAAGGGCAGCTGGACGTCGTGGTCTTCGCGCTGCTTTTGGTGTTCCGCGCGTTTCCCCATGCCAAAGGGCAGGCCCTGTGTCTGTACGGTTTCCTGTATTCGCTGGAACGTTTCTGCCTGGAATTTTTGCGGGGCGATTACGCGGAGCCCTGGCTCTTCGGTCTTACCAGCGCCCAGGCGACCAGCTCCGGTTTCATGCTGGTATGCATCGGCTTTTTCCTGTACTTTGGCTATCTGGCGAAGCAGGATCCGGAACGTGTGATGCTGCCAGGCAGTGCCGTGGACCGGACCGGCGGGGAGGCCGGGAAAACGGCAGGAACGGCAATGGAAGAAGAAAAACGTAAACAGGGCAGGAATGCAAAGAAAAGGTAAGCGGCTGCGTAACTAAGCAACTGCATAATGTTAATCGCATCATAACTTCAAATTGCGCAAAATAAAAGACGGACGTTGGAATCAACGTCCGTCTTTAGTTTATGTATGTTATACATGGATATTGAATTTTTTATTGCAGGCTGTTTCCGGTGAACGCACCGTGTGCTAATCAACCTGTCATAAATGCGCAACAGGCAAATTCTCTCTATCACCACTTAGGCGGGAAGTAACGGCTTTGCAGTTTGTTCTCGGCCGATGTGATGACCCAGCCCCGGCCCGGCACGACTTCCAGGTTGGCAATGCCTTTGAAAACCTGTTCGATGTTG
>JAFSOW010000247.1 GCA_017443165.1 Acidaminococcaceae bacterium
AAAATCGAAGGGCGGATGAAAAGCGCCCACTACGCTGCCAGCGTGGTCAGCGTATACCGGAGGGCCGTGGACGCCTGTTGGTCTGATCCGGAACATTACACCGTGAAACAGGAATGGCTGGAGGAACTGGAAAAAGTTTCCCACCGGCCTTACACCACCGGTTTCGCCCTGGGCAAACCGGATGAAACCGCCCAGAATTATGCCACCTCAGCCTACCTGCAGACCCACGAATTTACGGGTCTTGCGCGCGGCTGGCATCAGGGCAGGCTTACGGTGGAACAGCGCAATAACATGAAAGCCGGGGAGACGCTGGAAGTGTTCCGCCCGGACGGCAGCCTGGGCACACTGGTGTTAGAGGACATGCAGAACGAAGAAGGGGAAACCATTACAGTAGCGCCGCATCCCCAGATGATCTTCACCTGCAAAGCGGAAGAAGAAATCCCTGTCAACGCGATCCTGCGCCGCAGGATGCAGTAACCGGCAACGCAGGTACCGCAATGTAATGCAAGTTCGCTGTGTTGCAAAGTTCGCAGGCATTCCTAACCGCCGGAAGCCGTAAATTATAGTGGCGTAAATGCCGATAATATGGTAAAATTATCTATCATTAACGTAAAAGCAATATCGTAAAAGAAGGTATGAAAGGTTATGGAACGAATCGGCAGGATTTTCAAGTTCATGAAAGAAAACGCCCTTGAGTGCATCGTCATCAAGGACGTCTACACAATTCGTTACCTTACCGGTTTTACGGGTGATTCCAGCATACTCTACGCGGATGACCGGATTGCCGTGCTGATCACGGACGGCAGGTATACCGACCAGGCGCGGGCAGAACTCAAATACTGCCGGGTGTTGGAATACAAAGCGGACCATAACAACAGTATATGGGAAACCGTGGCCGGGCTGGCCGGCTCCCATCAGAAGATAGGCTTTGACGGGAATGTATTTTCGTATGAAGACGCCAGGGCGTTGCGGGAACAGCTGCCGGAAACTGTGGAGATGGTCAGTGTGGACCTTCGCGGTCTGCGCCTGGTGAAAGACGAACGGGAACTGGAAAGCCTCTGGCAGGCCCACAAGATCGCGGACGCCGCCTTCGAACGGCTGTTAAAAGAAATCAAATCCGGCATGACGGAAAAGGAACTGGCGGCACGCCTGGAATACTACATGCGCAGCCTGGGTTCGGAAGGAGTTTCCTTTGATACCATCGTGGCCTCGGGCCACCGCAGCGCGCTGCCCCACGGGGCGCCAACGGACAAGGCTATTGAAGTAGGGGACTTCGTCACCTTCGATTTCGGGGCCATGTACAACGGCTATCATTCGGACACTACCCGTACCATCGTGATGGGCATGGCCAATTCCTGGCACCGGGAAATTTATACCGTGGTTCAGGAAGCCCAGTACCGGGGCATGAAAGCAGCCAGACCGGGAATCACCGGAAAAGAGCTGGACGCGGAGATCCGCGAATACATCGAGTCCCGGGGCTACGGCCGTTACTTTACCCACGGACTGGGGCACGGCGTAGGCCTGGAGATCCATGAACTGCCCAATATCAACAAGCGGGGCGACATCAAACTGCAGGAAGGCATGGTGTTCAGCATCGAACCCGGCGTTTACATCCAGGGCCGGGGTGGCGTGCGGATTGAAGACACTGTGGTGCTGACCCGGGAAGGAGCCCGCAGTCTCACAGCTCTCAAGAAAACCTTGACGGAAATTGTGTAAAAAGTTAAGATAGTAAATGATTAATTTTTAAATAATTATTTTGATAAACTGATTTTATCAGAGACACAGGAGGATGTATTTATGGTATCTACCAACGAATTCAAAACCGGTCTGACTGTCACCATTGACAATGACCCCTGGCAGGTAGTGGAATTCCAGCATGTAAAACCCGGCAAAGGCGCCGCCTTCGTACGGGCCAAAATGCGCAACCTGTCCACCGGCGCCGTAGTAGAGCGCACCTTTAACGCAGGTGAACGCCTGCCTAAAGCCAACATTGAACGCCGCATCATGCAGTACCTGTACGAAAGCGACGGCAGCTACGTGTTCATGGACAACGACACCTACGAACAGACCGAGCTTTCCAAAGAACAGATCGGCAACGGCATCAACTTCCTGAAAGAGAACATGGATGTCAAGGTTATTTCCTACCAGAACCGTATCCTGGGCGTGGAACTGCCCAACACCGTTGAACTGGTAGTAGTAAAGACCGAACCGGGCATCCGCGGCGATACCGCTACCGGTGGCAGCAAACCCGCAACCATGGATACCGGCTACATCGTAAAAGTGCCTCTGTTCATCAACGAAGGGGATCATCTGCTGATTGATACCCGCAGCGGCGATTACATCCAGAGAGCATAAAGGCAAGACGGTCCCGCTGCGAAGCACCCTTTTGCACACAGGCGGTATAGAAGACCGTACCTGTATCATGCTGCAAACAAACACGAAAAGGACTTCTGTCACGGAAGTCCTTTTTTATTGGGATTTCACAGTGTTTTCTTTAATTTTTATGCAAGGTATGGTATAATAATACATAATCTGAAAATGGGAATTTGTTTGCATTTTCGCAGTTTCACGGGGAGGTACAGATGGCGGAACAAGAACTGAAAAAAATCCCGAACCAGCCTGAAAATGATCTTTCCGCTGCTGAGGAAGAAGAACTGGGTTATGTGGAGCTGGCGGATGAAGTGATTGCCATAGTAGCCAGTCTGGCGGCCCTGGACGTTCCGGGCGTTGTCAGCATGAGTACAGGCTTCCGGGAAGGGATCAGTAACTTCCTGGGGAAAAAGAGCCTGGCCAAGGGCGTCCGCGTGAAAGTTACGGGGCACAGCTGCCGGATCGCTGTCTACGTTACGGTAGAATATGGGTGCAACATACCGGAAGTGGCCATGAAACTTCAGAAGAAAGTGAAAAGCGCAGTGGATGAAATGACGGAGTACACGGCTGAGTTTGTGGATGTACACATCGAAGGCGTGAAACGGAGAGAAAAAAGCGAGCTGGAGATCAGTTTCAATAATCCGGAAGAAGGCAAGTCGGGTTCTATTTTTTAAACACGTGCCGATAAAGGCCGGTAAGGCGGCTGATTCAGGGAACAGCGGATTATGTAAGGCAGATTAAGTAATAAGGAGTGGAATATATGGGTATAACAGACCGAGTCATACTGACTTTATACACAATTGTCATGGCGGCCATTGCCGTCGTCCTGATTCTGATCACATTCGGGATCCTTCCCGTCGACTATTTCATTTCGGAAATTGCCGCATTGCCGGGAAACTGGGAGTTTGCCGCAGGCGGCGCGGTCATTTTACTGATCAGTGTACGGCTGCTGCTGGCGGGCATCGGCGTGCTGGGCGACGACAGCACCCTGACCCTGGCCGATGTAGATACGGGGAAAACCGTTGTTTCCAAACGGGCACTGGAACAGTATATCGCTGATATTGCCCAGGAAGTCTATGGCATTTACGGTGTGAAAGTGGCGGTAACGATGGAAGACAAGAACACCATCAACGCGCGCATCAAAGCTTCCCTGGAACCCGGCGTCAACGTGTTTGAGATCACGGAAGAAGTAAAAGACAACGTGAAAGAGACCATAAAAAAAGTGGTGGGTCTGGAAGTAAAAAACATAGAGCTGAACTTTAAAAAGATTAAAGCCAACGATAAGGAAAAAGTCTGATAAGGGGGGACA
>JAFSOW010000248.1 GCA_017443165.1 Acidaminococcaceae bacterium
GAAAAATCGCCACCGATTGTTACGCCACAGTTTTTGCACTCCGCTGTAAAACCGTTTTTGTAATCTGTTACCTCTATGCGATGTTTGCACACCGGGCAGATTATAAAATATGCACCAACATCCATTGTTTACACCGCTTTCACATCCATCCCTTACACCGCCTTCTGTTCGCCACTGTCCGCAAATAGATAGGCAATGCCAACTTTCGGGAAAAAATGCTCTTGCACTTTAAACGCTTCATCAATAGTAAATTTACTAACGCCGTCGATTTTATTAGCAACAGTGTTTCTGTGCAGGTGCAAAAAGTCTGCCATCTGTTCGACGGTAACATTTTCACCAGCCATTTCTTTTTTCAAATTAATCAGCGCCATTATCTTTTTTCTCCTTTCCGTTTTTACGCATCTGCGTAATTCTAATTTTAATTATAACGCATTTGCGTAACTTGTCAACAAAAAAATATGCATTTGCACAAATTTGCTATTGACAATTTATGTGCAAATGCATAATATTTTATTAGGAGGTATTTGTCATGGGTATCGGTGCAAAATTGAAAGATGTTATAAAAGACAGAAACACAAATGTAAATGAAGTCGCTAAACGAGCCAATGTCATGCCCAGCGTTTTATATAGTATCATTAAACGCGATAGCAAAAGTGTTGATATTAATGTTTTGATTACTGTAGCAAATATCTTAGGTGTTCCCGTTGAATATTTCGGTGATAATTATAAACACGAAGATAACAGCGACGACCACCTGGCGCAAAACGAGAAAGATCTTCTCACCGACTTCCGATTGCTAAATCCAGTTGGTCAGAATAGAGGCAGCGACTACATCCACGATCTGACAAAAATAACAGAGTACACTACCCCACCCGAACCGGAAGCTGAGCCCGCCGCCAAAAAAGATGCTGCATCGTCATCAGCTTAGACCGGTTCCGGCATCCAAGGTGGGACAAATAAAAAAAGCCTGCCGAAGCAGGCGGGCGCTGCATTCCAAGCCCCTGACTTTATTTTTACAGACAGCTACCGTAGACGGTTGCATTGTGATATAATGCAGCCAGAGGTAGCTGATGGTCGGTTTGCCCTTACCCTTTATGGGAGGGGGTGTTAGCATGAAGCTTGATATATATCAGACACTTTCACTAATGATTGCGTTTGGTATGCTGATTGCATACATTGTTGTCTCTTGTGTAAAATAAGAACAGCCGCCGATTAAGGTCGGCGACTGCTCTTAAACCTAAGTTTCTGGGTAGCCGACGTTCCGCATCGGCTATCTCTACTTGCATTATAAAGCAAATTTCACGTTTTGTAAAGTGTGGAGGTTATAAAATGAAAAAGTTATTTACAGCTATTTTACTGATCACCGCCGTTTTGCTTGCGAATGTTGCATCTGCAGGTTACTGTGATGAATATAAAGCAAAGCATCCCAAGAACGTCAAAACAACAACCAGCCAGCTAAGAAGCGGCAAAATGTACACCACAACAGATTACTTTTTGTTTAAAAGCAAGCGTGGCGGCCTGTCCTTAACCATCAACGATATTGATGGCATTAAGATTTGCACGGTCGGGTACTCCTACGCCGGGAACTCCTGGCGCTTTTATGACGGGTTCTCCTGGGGCGACGGGGAAACCGCTCATGATGAAAAAGCCGTAATAAAAAACCGTGATGCTTTCCGGGGCGGCGTGGCAGAAGTAATAATGGCGCATTTCAGGCCTTCCGATCTGAAGAACGCCATTGTAATCCACGCCCACAGCGAGCGGTACGGCGATGAAGTAATAATGAATAAAGACAATAAGCGATGGGCAGAATGGCAGGAAGCTGTGGACGCAGCTGTTAAAATAATGAATGATAAATAAAAGACCGCCCGGTGCGGGAACACCGGACGGCTGAAAAGATGTGTGCAAACGCCCCACGCCAACAGGAGCAGTCTGCCCTTTTATTATACCAGTTAATAGGAGGTTTTTCAAATGTTACGTGCAGCAATTTATGCCAGGTATTCCAGCGACAACCAGCGCCATGAAAGTATTGAAACCCAGTTCCGGATCTGCGAGGATTACTGCAGGCAAAAAGGTTACCTGGTAGTAGCCCATTATGCTGATGAAGCAAAGACCGGGACCACGGCCGTCGGTCGCGACGGGTTCCAGCAAATGCTGACCGATGCCAAACGCGATATTTTCGATGTGCTGATTGTTTATACGCTGGACCGGGCCGCCCGGCAGGAGCTGGATTATTATCTGTACAAAAAAGAATTGCTGACAGCCGGCATCAAATATGAATATGCCACGGAAAGCTTTGATCCTTCTTCCGTTGATGGCCAGTTTTTTGAGGGCATCCAGGTTGCGCAGGCCGCCTGGTATTCCCGGAAGCTGTCTGTAAAAGTGAAAGACGGCAAGGATACCAATGCCCGGCAGTTTCTTTTCCCCGGCGGCACCCCGCCCCTGGGATATGACGCGACGCCGGATCATCATTATGTCATCAATGAACAGGAAGCCGCTGCCGTCCGCCTGATTTTTTCCATGTACAACGCCGGATCCGGATACGGGCCTATCATGGCGGAGCTGAATCGCCATGGCTTCCGGACAAAACGCGGTGGCCAGTTCGGTAAAAACTCCCTGCATGAGATCCTGGCCAACGAAAAATACTGCGGTACCTATGTGCACCACCGCAGCCTGAATAATAAACGCCGCCAGCAGACCGCGCAATCCGGAACGCCTAATGCTATCCCTGCCATCATCAGCCAGGAAGTTTTTGCGGCCGCTGCCGAACGCCGGAACCGAAACCGTCGCCGGACCGGCAGTTACTCTGCCAAAACCATTTATCTGTTATCCGGGAAAGTGTTCTGCGGTGAATGTGGCCACAGTTATTCCGGGAACAGTTATTCTTGCCGGCAATACCGTTATGAGTATTACCAATGTTCCGATCAGATGAACAAGGGCACCCACGCCTGCAAAAACCCCCGTATAAAAAAGGAATGGCTGGAGCGTAATGTGCTGAACGCGATCACGAAACTGCTGACCTATGACCATATTGAAAAGATCATTGATAAGACGATGGAGCGCTACCAGGAAATTTCCGCTTCCGTTCCGGATGAAGTAGAGCAGCTGCGCAGGCAAAAGGCCGGCGCGGAAGAGCGGCTGGCCAACCTGTACCGGATGGTGGAAAACGGTGTTGCTGATGAATTCGACCTGGCACGGATGAAAGACATCAAAGAACAAATCCGGGCCCTTGCAGAAAAAATTACGAAAACAGACATCCGGGAAAAAATATCGATCACGCGCGACCAAATCAAACGATTCTGGTACCAGATGATGGCCGATCTGAAAATGCAAAAACGGCCGGAGATTATCCGGCCGCTACTGCAAAAAATCATTTCGGATATCCGGATCTTTCCGGATCGCGTAATCGTCGGTATTGGAAGCGCATCACAATGTCAGGGGCTTGATACTGGTTCGATTGGCGCTGCCATATAAAAAGCAACTCCGTTACCCGGTAAGGGCAACGGAGTTTTTTGTTTTTATTTTTTTGGATTTTCGTTTTTGATTTTCGTTTTATTTTTGTTTTTTGCCAACGTTTTGCTTTTCGTTTTTATTGTTGTTGCTTCAGCAACTCTGCTGGTTATTCCCCAAGGTCACATCCATGCTGCCGCTGCGGAAACCCGCCAGGTCCAGCGTCACATAATTATAGCCCAGCTCCTTTAGCCGCGCGATGATTTTGTTGCGGGTGTTTACCTGTGCCATCAGTGTAATCTGGGACGGTTCCACCTCAATGCGGGCCAGCGTACCGTAAGTACGCACCCGGATATGGGTAAAGCCAAGTTTTGTCAGAAACTCTTCCGCCTGTTCAATTCGCGCCAGTTTTTCCGGCGTAATGGACTCACCGTACTGGATGCGGGTCGCGAGACAGGAATAAGACGGTTTGGATGCCGTAAACAAGCCCATTTCCCGGCTCAGTTTGCGAATCTCCGCTTTGCTCAGGCCGGCTTCCTGCAGAGGACTCCGGATGCCCAGTTCCGACAGCGCTTTTGCACCCGGGCGGTAGGCTTTTACATCGTCCGCATTGCTGCCGTCCACCACATTGGTAAAGCCCTCTTCTGCCACATACGTCTGAATCGCGCTGAAGATTGCCTTTTTACAATAATAGCAGCGTTCCGGCCCGTTGGCCACGAATTCGGGAATGCTCATCTGGTCAAAGTCCAGATAGCGGTGTTTCACACCCATGCGCTGGGCAAAGCGCCGGGCATCGTCCTTCTCATGTTCCGCATAGCTTATGGAAGAAGCGGTCACGGCTATCAGCTTGACGTGATACATCCGCGCAGCCACTGCCAGAAGGAGAGAAGAATCCACGCCTCCGCTGAAAGCAACAGCCACATTTCCCATTTTCTCTAAAATCTGTTCCAGTTTTTTTCGTTTATTTTCCAGTTCATTCATCAGAAAACCTCGCGAATTCCTACAGAATATTTCTTAATTCTTATCCTATCAATTTTTCCGATTCGGGAACTCTTTAATGCCAAACTTCATGCAACTCATTTTAAAATGCTCTTCAGGAAGCTCTTCAGCCGCTCATTCTTCGGATTCCCGAAAATTTCCTCCGGTGCTCCCTGTTCCTGGATGTACCCGTCTGCCATGAATAAAACTTTCGTCGCCACTTCCCGGGCAAACCCCATCTCGTGGGTCACCACCACCATGGTCATGTGATCTTCCGCCAGGTTGCGCATGGTCGTCAGCACTTCGCCGGTCAGTTCCGGATCCAGCGAAGAGGTCGGTTCATCGAACAGCATGATATCCGGCTTCATGCAGAGGGCGCGGGCAATGGCCACCCGCTGTTGCTGCCCGCCGGAAAGGCGCAGCGGATACTGATCCCGTTTTTCCAGAAGCCCGACTTTCTCCAGCAGCGCTTCCGCTTCCTTCTGCACTTCCGCAGGATTCCGCTTCTGCACATGTACCGGCGCTTCCATCAGGTTTTCCAGCACCGTCATGTGTGGGAACAGATTGAACTGCTGGAACACCATGCCCATCCGGCAGGCAATCCTGGACGAATTGTCAGCGTAGCGCACGTTGCCATTTTCGTCCGTACTCACCAGAGTCTCGCCATCAATAATAATGGTTCCCCCGTTGATAGTCTCCAGCTTGTTCAGGCAGCGGAGAAAGGTGCTCTTGCCGCCGCCGGACGGTCCGATGATAGCGACAACTTCTCCTTCATCCACCGTCATGTCAATGCTTTTCAGCACTTCCAGGTCATCAAATTTTTTGCAAATGCTCTTTGCTTCTATCTTACGCATAATGTATTCAGTCCCATCTTGCAAAATGTTTTTCCAGTTTGTTAAATCCGTA
>JAFSOW010000249.1 GCA_017443165.1 Acidaminococcaceae bacterium
ACAGAATCTCAAATGCAGTGCCTTCGTCCAGCCCTTTATCCAGAACCGTTTTGGAAATATGTTCCGGCGATTCCAGCACATCAGTGTGCATTTCCGAAGAACCCACCGTGGAAACGATGCCTTCCCCTACACGGGCAATCACAGTCGCTTCCCCGGCGCCGCCGACCAATCTTTCAATGTTGGCGCGCACGGTAACCCTTGCTTTTACACGCAGCTCGATGCCGTTTTTCGCCACCGCGCCAACTACCGGTGTTTCAATTACTTTGGGATTAACGCTCATCTGTACCGCTTCCAATACATCGCGGCCAGCCAGATCAATAGCGCAGGCCCGTTCAAAGGTGAGGTTAATGGCCGCCCGGTGCGCCGCAATCAGGGCATCGATAACACGGTCCACATTGCCGCCGGCAAGGTAATGGGCTTCCAACTGATCGGAATTCACATGCAGGCCTGCTTTGTTCGCCTTAATCAAAGGCAATACGATTTTATCCGGCGGTACCCGGCGCAGCCGCATGCCTACCAGATTGAAGATACTGATACTGACGCCCGCGGATATGGCTGAAATCCAAAGCCCCACCGGCACAAACTGTAAAAAGATGAATACGCCGATGATGATCAGAAACAGGCTGGCGCTGCCGCCAACAAATAAATTTGACATAAATCCTCCAAAAAGCTCTACTAAGAAAAGAATTAGCAAAACCTGAACTGTTTTGCTCATGTCTTTTCCAATTTCTATAAATAACAGATTTACAAACCAGGATTCTTTGACTTTTATTATACTATTTTATCAGCACAGGCGCTACAAAAAATATGATTTGCCACGTAGATTTCACGAATTATTACAAAAAAATAACAGTGCCTTCCGACACTGTTATTTGTTGTTTACTGTAATAAGCTTTTCACGATGGCATTGATCCGTTTGCCATCGGCACGTCCCTGTACCTGAGGCATAACAGCTTTCATGACTTTTCCCATTTCTTTCGGGCCTGTCGCGCCGACAGAAGCAATCGCTTCCTTAATGATAGCCGTCAATTCTTCATCGCTCATAGCTGCCGGTAAATACGCTTTCAGGATTTCCAGTTCCTTGTTGGTCTGGTCGATCAAATCTTCGCGTTTACCCTTTATGAACTCAGCCAGGGAATCTTCCCGCATTTTGACTGCCTTCATGATAACAGCCAGTACTTCATTTTCAGTAAGCTCTTCTTTGTTTTTTCCGTTGATCTCCGCATTGCGGATGTCGGACCGGACCATCCGGATCACTTCCAGACGAAGCTTGCCCGCTTCCCTGTCCTTCATCGCCTGCTTCATATCAGCCATCAGTTTTTCTTTTGTGGTCATCCGACCCGCCTCCAATTATCTGGATTTACGTTTTCTGGCTGCTTCGGATTTTTTCTTACGCGCAACACTGGGTTTTTCGTAATGTTCGCGTTTTCTAACTTCGGAAAGAATGCCAGCCTTCTGGGTCGCACGTTTGAAACGGCGCAGCGCGCTTTCCAGGGACTCGCCTTTGCCAACTTTAACTTCTGCCATCTGATCTCCCTCCCTCCACACACTTAGGGAAGTGTTCGGTTTATTTCATCATATCCAGATGCCATAAAACACCTGTACATAATTTTACCAGTAGATTATATCGCAAATGGCAGAATCTGTCAATAAATCCGAATCGCCAAATCCTGTTCTTTTCACAGTTTTTTGTGAAAAAAATGAAAAGAAACAAGTTATGTGGAAGTATGACACCTTACAGGAAAATCTCCGCAAGTGGAATGACAAAAGACAGTCCAATTATTTATTCCTTCGGGAAAGGCGGCCATCCCATGGCTTTCCCACCAATCAGATGAATGTGCAGATGCTGTACGGTCTGTCCCCCGTCTTTCCCGGTGTTGATGATAAGACGGAATCCGCTTTCCTTTATTCCCAGCTTTTCCGCAATCTCCGCAGCCTTGCCCAGCATATAACCTACCAGAGCCGGTTCAGCTGCCATCACATTGTCAGCATGGGTCTTGGGAACTAAAAGCACGTGTACAGGGGCTGCTGGTTCCAAGTCCTTGAATGCAACCATCTTGTCGTCTTCGTACACTTTGTTGGAAGGAATCTCGCCTGCCGCGATTTTGCAAAAGATACAGTCACTCATGATAATGCCTCCTTAAAAAATTCTGTCAAAATTATAAAATGATGCCTTTGCACTTGTCAATTAACGCTTCCGTGATTTTAATATTAACTACTTTTCCACAAATTTCGACTCTGCCCGGCAGTTCCACGCGGATATAGCTTTCCGTCAGTCCTTCTACAAATCCGGTCGCGTTCTTATCTGTTATTACAGGTTGTTCCACCAGCACGGCATGATTCGTTCCCACATTCTGTGAAAAATACGCTTGCTGCATTTCACGGTCCAGTTCCGCCAGTTTTTCCGCCCGCCGCTTCTTCACATTTTCCGGAATCTGGTCCTGCCTTGCTGCTGCCGGTGTACCCTTCCGTTTGGAGTATGGGAAGATATGCATCTTGGCAAAGCCGCATTGTTTTACAAAGTTGCAGGTTACGTCAAAGTCCGCTTCCGTTTCGCCGGGGAATCCCACGATAACGTCTGTCGTGACTGCAATGCCCGGTACTCTTTTGCGAATCTGGTCCAATAACGCTTTAAACTTTTTCGTATCATACGGCCGGTGCATATCTGTTAAAACGTTGTCGCACCCGCTCTGCAGGGGTAAATGCAGATGAGGACACAGGCGTTTATCTGTCTCCATCAAATCCAGCAATCGTTCCTCCACTTCCACCGATTCCAGGGAACCCAGACGCAGACGCTGCAGAGCCGGAACGGAAAGAGCCGCCTGCACCGCGTCATATAAAGTCGTTCCATCTTTCATTTCTTTCCCGTAACAACCAAGATGGATACCTATCAGGACGATTTCCTTATATCCCGCTTCCGTCAGGCGCTGCACTTCTTCCCGGATGCTTTGCAGACTCCGGGAACGGATTGGTCCCCTTGCATAGGGAATGATGCAGTAGGAACAATACTGGTTACAACCTTCCTGAATCTTCAGATAGGCGCGGGTCTTGTCCGCTTCGTTACCTCCTGACATTTCCTCAAACTGCACGCTTTGTTCCCAGGGTCGCACTTCGTCGTCTATTTGATTTCGCTTTTTTGCCAGCGCCGCTTCCACCAGCATCACGATTTTCGCCCGGTCCTGGGTACCAATGATCAGGTCTACCCCGTCGATGGCTTTCACTTCCTCCGCGGCAGTCTGAGGATAGCAGCCCGTCACTACGATCAGCGCGTCGTTCTCTTTGCGGATGGCCCGCCGTATCATCTGTCTTGACTTTTGCTGTCCCGTGTTAGTCACCACACAGGTATTTACCACATACACATCGGCCTCTTCCGTAAAATCGCAAACGGTGTATCCCGCCTGCCGGAACAGTTCCTGCATGCTGGCCGTATCCGCCTGATTCACTTTGCAGCCCAAGGTCATAAACGCAATTTTTTTCATTGTATTATCTTTCCTGTTTTTTCCTTTTTTATATTTCGCAAATTTATTATTATTGTATTTCACAGGTCAATTGGAAGCTTTTTCCATCAGCAGTCCCACCCAGTCTTTGATGCGGGTCACTTCTTTCACCCGCAGTCCCACTTTTTCCGCGGCTTCGGTTACGGCCTTCTGATAATCTTCAATGATACCACTGGCGAAGAACCGGCCGCCCTCCTTCAGCTTTCCGGGAATATCCGGCAGCAGCAGGATGATGATATCCGCCAGAATATTAGCTACGATCACATCAGCTTTGCCTTCCGTGCCGTGAAGCAGGTCGCCCTGTTTTACTTCAATGCGATCTACCAGTCCGGCTTTTGCAATATTTTCCTTTGCCGTCCGCACCGCAACTCCGTCTATATCCACTGCTTTGATAGTTTTGGCTCCCAGCTTTGCCGCCGTCATGGCCAAAATGCCGCTGCCCGTTCCCACGTCAAACACCGTGGTGTCGGGATGAACCATTTTTTCCAAGGCTTCCAATACAAGAACCGTCGTCGGGTGCGTGCCCGTACCGAAAGCCATACCGGGATCCAGTTCCAGCACGATGTCCTCCGCTTCCGGCTCGTAACTTTCCCACGATGGTTTCACTACAATATGTTTCCCCACCCGTGTCACATGGAAGTACTGCTTCCATTCATCCGACCAGTCCGTTTCACTGACTTTTCGGAACAACGTG
>JAFSOW010000250.1 GCA_017443165.1 Acidaminococcaceae bacterium
ATATCCACTTGCTGTTTTTACGAAAATTAAGAGATAATCCGTATTTTACGTAATATCTATTCCGGTAAACCTTGATCATTTCAACAAAATCACCATTAAAAACTATTATGAAACTAATATCCGGCGTCCGTCTTAATCAGGCGCCGGATATGGAATTTCGCGTGGATACACAGATATGTAACTAACACGGATATGCAATTATATTTACGACAGCTTGTTCTTGTTCAGCTTGCGGCTCAGCGCGTTTCCAACAGTCTGCACACCCTGTACCATAACAATCAGGACAATGACCGTAGCAATCATCACATCCATCTGGAAGCGCTGGTAACCGTAACGGATCGCCAAGTCACCCAGTCCGCCACCGCCTAAAGCACCTGCCATTGCAGAAGCGCCTATTAACGCAATCAACGCCAGGGTAATTCCCAACACAATGGAATGCAATGACTCAGGAAGCATCACCTTGGAAATAATCTGCAAAGGGCTCGCACCCATGGACTGGGCTGCTTCAATTACTCCCCTGTCCACCTCCAGCAGGGAAGATTCAATGACGCGGGCAATAAAGGGCGCCGCCGTAATAGTCAGCGGCACAATGGCTGCTGTTGTGCCAATGGAAGAACCCACGATCATGCGGGTAAAAGGAATAATAGCGACCATTAAAATAATAAACGGTGTAGACCTGGTCGCATTCACGATAGCGCCCAGCACATTGTGCACCACAGAATTCGGCATGATGTGGTCTTTGCGGGTCACAGTCAGAATCACGCCGAGAGGCAGACCGATGAGCGTTGCCAGCACGATGGCGATCAGCACCATATAACAGGTTTCTCCCAGCGATTTCAAAAGCAAATCTATCATATTAGCCGACATAGCCGATCACCTCCACTTTTACTCCAGCATCTTTAGCATACTGAACGGAGTCTGCGATACCTTTTTCATCACCCATGATTTCTACCAGCAGCGTTCCGTAAGGAGTATCCTTCAGGTAATCCACTTTGCCGGAAATGATATTGACATCCACTCCGAATTTTTTGATCAGGGCAGAAACCAGCGGCTGATCTGCGCCGGTCTTCTTTTCGGTTTCATCCCCGCCTGCGCCGCTGTCCAGGAACGTCAGGTTAACCAACAACCTTGCGCCCGGAAAATACTTCTGTTTCATAGACTGCGTGTCAATAATCGGAGGAATTTTAATATCGTTGACAGTCTTGACAAATTCCTGCGTCGTTTCCATCTGCGGTTCCGTAAACACCTTATACATGGTGCCTTCCTCAATGATGATGCCGTTTTCAATAACTGCCACACGGTCACAGATTTCTTTCACCACTTCCATCTGGTGGGTTATCATGACGATGGTAAGATTCAGCCGTTTGTTGATATCCCGCAACAACTGTAAAATGGATTTTGTAGTCTGGGGGTCCAGTGCGGAAGTCGCTTCGTCTGACAACAGCACTTTCGGATTAGAGGCCAGCGCACGGGCAATGCCGACCCGTTGCTTCTGACCGCCGGAAAGCTGGCTGGGATAATAATCCGCCCGGTCTCTCAGCTGTACCAGGTCCAGCAGTTCTCCTACCCGTTCCGCAATTTTTTCCTTAGGCAGGCCCTGGATCTCCAGCGGAAACGCGATATTATCAAATACGGTACGGGAAGCCAGCAAGTTAAAATGCTGGAAGATCATACCGATATTCTGCCGGGCTTTCCTGAGCTGGGCCTCGTTCATGGCAGTAAGTTCCTGCCCGTCCACAAAGACCTGTCCCCCCGTAGGCACTTCCAGCATATTGATACACCGGATCAGCGTGGATTTCCCGGCGCCGGATAAACCGATAATGCCAAAAATTTCTCCCTCTTTTACCTCAATATTCGTTTTCTTCAGGGCCGCAATGTCTCCGGCTTTGCTGAAATACGTTTTCTCTACGTTTACTAGCTTTATCATGCGTGTTTCCTTCTCTCTTCGCACCATTTACAATAAAATGCTTTTGCATAGTTTATCATGCTGAAAAATTTATCGTTTCAGCATTCTGGTGCGTCTTTACCGAATAATTCATTTATATTTATAGTAATCTTTATTATTATAACGATTTTTGCGTAAAAATGCAAAACGAAATCGGCTTTCTTTACGAAAATTTTATTTAATTATCACTTTTTATTTTTCATTTTTAATTATTTGGCTTTTAATGTAAGAAATAATAAGGTATAATTAATTGGTACATAAAAAACACAATACAACAGGTTATACTATAATGTTAAGAGGGGTCATTATCAGAGGAGGATTTTAGCATGCTGAAACTGGTTACCAAACGTTGTAAAGGCTGCGGCATCTGCGTAAACTTCTGTCCCAAAAAGGTATTGGAAGTTACGGAAGTAGGCAAGTGCGCCATTATTAAAGACAAAGAAAAAGACTGTATCCGGTGCGGACAGTGCGAGATGCGCTGCCCCGACTACGCAATTTTTGTGGAAAAGTAAAGGAGTGAGATGTTATGTCCAGAGTATTACTGTTGCAAGGCAACCAGGCAG
>JAFSOW010000251.1 GCA_017443165.1 Acidaminococcaceae bacterium
AATGACCGGGAATTCCGGCCGCCGCCCTTCTATATCCTTCAATTCGGAACGGAAGGCCATCGCATAGCCAAATTTGGCATTTACCTTTTTAATTTCCTCAATCCGGTTTAGCTTACGGGGCGCAATGACCAAACGGGCATGGGGATATTTCTTACGCAGGGCAGTAAAGGAAGTCAGCACGGCTTCCTCTTCCGTACGGTGGGTGGAACCTGCCACAATGACAGGATAGGCATCTTCCCCCAGCCCCAGTTCTATTTTATAGGCTGCCAGATCTTCCGGGGAAACCTCTGCGTAGGTCTGGTCAAATTTCGTGTTGCCGGTGACAATGATTTTTTCAGGATCTGCACCCAGTTGCGTAATATATTTGGCATCAATGCTGGACTGCATACAGAATAGGTTTATGGTGTTCAGCATATCACGCAGAAGACCGGACAGATACCGGTAACTTTTAGCGGATTTTTCCGAGATACGACCATTCATCATCATCGCAGGGATATTCCGTTCCCGAATGGCTCGCAGGAAGTTGGGCCATAATTCGGTTTCTACCATTATAAAAATGCCCGGACGGATACGGCTCACCATGGATGACGCCACAAAGGGCAGATCCAGGGGAAAGTTGATAATGGCATCTGCTTCCGGCATAATCTGCCTTGCCATATCGTAACCGCCCACAGTAACCGCGGAAACCAGTACTTTCCGTTCCGGCATCAGGTTTTTGATTTCTTTTACCAGGGGACTGATAGCCACCATTTCCCCTACCGAAGCACCGTGAAGCCAGATGCAGTTGGTATCTGCCACAGGAGCAATTTCTTCCCTGCGGACCAGTCCCATGTTTTGCCGGAAACGGTGCCCAAAACCTTTTTCCACAACCAGCCTGTAAAGGAAGTAGGGAAGCGCCACGAAAATAAACACAAGTATGATTAAAATATTGTAAATAATATACATAAGGTTTAATCAGCTCTCTTTCTTGTTGTTGCAGTATTGTTTTAGCAGCTGTCACTTATTTAATATTTTATCATTGTGAATTTTACTTTGCAACACGACAAACAAAAAAAGGGCGAAACGCATGTACCCATGCGGCACATGATATTCTCCCCTTTGAGTTATTATAATTAAAACAGAAAATAACAGAAAATGCAAGTAAAAAAGAGAGGCTGATTAAATGATTCTTTACAATGACTATGAACACTTTGCGACTAAAACAACACTGCATTTCAAAATGCGCTACTTTCCGGCCAGGTACTCCAACGCCAGCAAATAGCCCTGCAATCCTAATCCGCAGATCTGCCCGGTGCAGCCAGCCGTGGTGACACAGTGATGACGGAACTCTTCCCGTTGGTGGATGTTGCTGATGTGCACTTCCACTGCTGGAATGTTTACAGATTTCAGCGCGTCTAAAATTGCCACGCTGTAATGGGTATAGGCGCCGGGATTCATGACTATGCCGTCCGCGTTATTATGACAGGCCTGGATCCAGTCTACCAGTTGTCCCTCGGAATTGCTCTGCTTAATATCTACCGCGACTTGCAATTCTTCTGCTTTTTTACGGATCATTTCACACAGGTCATCATAGGTTGCCGTTCCGTACACACCGGGTTCCCGGACACCTAACATATTAATGTTAGGCCCGTTCAACACTAAAATCTTTTTCATATCAGCACATCCTTTTCGTTATTTCATAATTATAAGTTATTGCGTTGCTGCAAAACCCTCGCTGCATCTACTAATCGTAACAACACGTCCTGCATGCTGCCTTTGTTCTGCACCGTCACGTCTGCAGCGGCGCGGTACAAGGCTTCCCTCTGCGCATATAAATCATAGATTCGCCGACGCCCCGCTGCCAGCAGGGGTCTGGTTTTTGTATCCACGTCGCCGATGATATCTTCCGGAGAACGATCCAAAAATATGATCAGGCCGTTTTCTTTTAAGCTGATTATGTTTTCCTGTCGCAACACTACGCCGCCCCCCATGGCAAGCACCTTATCCTGCAACGCGGACAGCCGCTTCGTTGTCCTGGTTTCCTGTTTGCGAAAGAAGTCTTCACTCACTGCAAAAAGTTCCGGAATCGTTTTACCAGAATCCTTTTCAATTTCCGGATCGGCGTCAATAAAATCCCTGCCCAGCCTTTCCGCCAGACAACGCCCCAGCGTACTCTTCCCGCAGCCGGGCATACCAATCAGCACAATGTTTTTCATTACTCCCACCACTTATTTACAGACAAAGATAATCAGTGTTGCGAGTGCTGCAGCCCATACCTTTTGAAACTATAACAATTTTGCAATCTTATCCGTAACGTCTGCAATCAGCCCTTCATCCAGTTTACGCCCCAGCCAGATTTCCTCTGCCGCTACTGCCTGGGCCACCAGCATGAACAGACCGTTTACTGCAGTTTTTCCCTGCTGCCGGGCCAGCTTCATGAATTTTGTTTCTGCCGGATTATAGATAATATCAACTGCCGCGGCAAAGTGGTCCATTACTGTCCCGTCCACAGGTGATGCATCGGTTTTCGGAAACATTCCTACCGGGGTGCAGTTAATCAGCAGATCGCCGCCCAACACCTTCAAATCTTCATAGGTTTTCACTGTGTAATGGGCCCGGATATCTTCCGGGGCGTTTTCGATTACCCGGGAAATCACCGTGATGCTATGGGCCTGCATATCTTTGACACATTGCAGAATCGCCCGGCTGGCTCCACCGGTTCCCAGCACGCAAACATCCCGGCCTTTGGGAACAAGGCCATTATGTTCCAGAAGTCGGGCAAATCCGAAATAATCCGTATTAAAGCCTGAAGCCCTACCGTCATTAAACAAAACCGTATTTACTGCGCCGATCGCTCTGGCCTCAGCGGCAATATAATCAAGGTTGTCCATTACAGACACCTTGTGAGGTATGGTCACGTTCAGTCCCCTGTAAGTTTTCCGCAGTTCAGCCACTTTGTCCGCCAGTTTTTCCACCGGCACTTCAATCAGTTCGTACGTTGCTTCCATGCCCAGCTGTCGGAACACTTCCTGATGAATCTGCGGCGACAGGCTGTGCCCCAGTCTGGCGCCTAACAATCCGAATTTCATTTACCCTTTCTCCCCGTCGGCCACATAGTTACCCAGAATTTTGCAGTAGGCGCTGTATTCTGCCACGTCCTGCAATCCCTGCCGCACGTTCGGATCCTCCAGATTGCCCGTCAGGTCAATATGGAAGAAGTATTCCCAGGAACGCCCTTCCATGGGACGGGATTCCAGATTCAGCATATTCAGGCCGCCTTTATAGAAATGCTGCAGCACTTTGTACAGGGATCCGGGTTCGTGCTGTGTAGCGATGACCACGGTGATCTTGTCCGCGTCCGGCCGGTGTTCCGGCTGGTCGGCAATGATGATGAACCGGGTATGGTTGGCTGAATTGTAATTGATATTCTCCGCCAGAATTTCCAATCCGTATAACTTGGCCGCCTGACGGGATGCCACCGCGCCTTTTGCCGGATCGCCGCTTTCGCTGACCATCTGGGCGCTGCGCGCGGTATTAAAGAACGGAATTAATTCAATGCCAGGATGCTTTTTAAAAAATTCCCTGCTCTGTTCCAGTCCCTGGGGATGGGAATAAACCTGTTTCAGATTTTCTATTCTGGCGCCGGTGAGACCCAGCAGGTTCTGATCCACTTTGATAATCTTTTCCCCAACAATATGACAGTCATACTTCCGCACCAGGTCATACACTTCTGTAATGCCTCCGGTGGAAGAGTTTTCAATGGGAAGTACGCCGTATTTGATTTCGTGATTCTTAACCGCGACCACTACATCCTCAAAATGAACAAAATTCATCTCCACTTTGGCAATACCCGCAAAGTAGTCTTCCAAAGCCTGATGGCTGAAAGAGCCCTTCACTCCCTGATAACCGACACAGATCGGATCGGCGTTCTGCCCTTTCATTTTAATATTTGCCGCTAAAATATCAATCTGCAGATTACGGCTGGTTTCCATAATCTTTTCCATGATCTGCTTCATATGCGGAGCGTATGCGGGATTTTTCAGCATCCCCACCACTTTGGCAATGACCTGCTCTTCCCTCTCCCGGTCCAGCACCTGCATATTGCGGGCATCTTTATACGCGGCAACCTGCTGTACCACATCCATCCTTTTTTCCAACGTATCGGTCAGGATTGCGTCCAGCCGGTCAATTTCCTGCCGCAGTCTCATCAAATCCGGTTCTGCCACGTTCGTCATCCTTTCATTCCAACAACAAATCCAGCAACACCCACGCTGTAACTGCTTCCACTACAGGAACTGCCCTGGGAACGATGCAGGGATCGTGCCGTCCTTTAATTTCCAGAATTGTATCTTTGCCCTCCGTCACGTTCACAGTTTGCTGGGGCTGACCGATGGACGGTGTAGGCTTGATGGCCACCCGGAACAGGACAGGCATCCCGTTGGTGATACCCCCTGTAATGCCTCCGTTATTGTTACGGGTAGTTTGTACCCTGCCATTTGCGACAGTCATAGGATCATTCGCCTCGCTGCCTTTCATTGCAGCCATGGCAAAGCCTGCGCCGAACTCTATGCCTTTCACTGCCGGAACGGAAAACAGCGCATGGCTCAGACGGCTTTCCAGAGAATCAAAAAAAGGATCTCCGATACCCGGGGGCATCCCCACGGCCATCACTTCCACAATGCCGCCCACGCTGTCCATCTGTTCCCGGGCGGCCATGATTTCCGCTTCCATAAGAGAAGCTTTGCCGTCCTCCAACACGGGCAGCGTACATTTACGCAATGCCCGTAACCGTTCTGCCGTTTCACCCAGCGGATTAAACAAAACATCTGTTATCCTTCCGATACGGGCAACATGGGCGCCCACAACGATACCTTTTTGCGCCAGCACGGTCCTCGCTACAGCACCGGTAAACACCAGCGGCGCTGTGAGGCGGCCGGAAAAATGACCGCCGCCCCGGTAATCGTTAAAACCTTTATAGCGGACCTTGCCTGCATAATCCGCATGACCGGGACGCATCACATCCTTCAGGAGGCTGTAATCTTTAGAATGCTGGTCGCTGTTCGGTATCAGCACACACAGGGGCGTCCCCGCAGCCTTTCCTTCAAATACACCGCTTTCTATGATAAAAGCATCCTTTTCCTGGCGCTGGGTGCTCATTTGGTTCTTTCCAGGGGCGCGCCGCGCCATTTCTTCTTTTATGAAATCCTCGTCAACCGGGGTTCCCGGCGGCAGGCCGTCCAACACCAGACCGATTCCCCTGCCGTGGGATTCACCGAAAATCGTCATGCGCAAGTTGCGTCCAAAGGTTGCCCCCATTTGCTTCTCCTCAATTTAAAAGTAAGATTTTATCACTTCATTATATTATTTATTATCTCATGCTTCCGTGTGGGTTTCAATTGATTTTTTCCGTTTTTCCGCCTACGGCTGCATAATCGTTCCAGAATTCCGGGTAAGATTTGCTGACGCTTTCTCCTCCAGTAAGAGAAACCGGTTCTTTACATGCCAATGTGGCAACAGCCATGCTCATGGCAATCCGGTGGTCGTTCCAGGCATCCACATCCGCACCGCCTTTCAAGCCTTCCGGTTTGCCTTTGATCAGGAGGCCTTCCGGTTCTTCCGTAATGTCTGCCCCCAATTTCACCAGCTCGGAGTGCACGGCTGCCAGACGGTCGCATTCTTTGATCCGCAGCCTTCCAGCATTGATAATGTGGGTGGTTCCTTCCGCCACGGCCGCCGCCACCGACAGGACCGGCACCAGGTCCGGACAGTCTGCAGCATCTATTTCACAGCCATGCAGCCTGGACGGAACAACAGTAAAGATACCGTCCTGTACTGTAATATCCGCGCCCATGTTGCGTAAGACTTTCAGAATCGCCTTGTCTCCCTGAAGGGAATCTTCACGTAACCCGCTGCAGCGTAAGCCTTCCCGGCTGCCGATTGCACCCGCAACCAGCCAGAAGGCCGCCTGGGACCAGTCCCCTTCAACCAGCACGCGTTCAGCCGGGGCACAATAACTCTGCCCGCCGGGAAAATCATAATGCAACAGATCTTTGCGTTTTATGTCAATGCCAAATGTTCGCAGACTGCTCAGTGTAAGTTCAATGTAACTGGCAGATTCCAGCGGTGGCAAAATCTCCAGCGTGGAGTCTCCATCCAGCAACGGCAACGCGAATAACAGTCCGGACACAAACTGGGAACTCACGTCTCCCGGCAGCACATACGCTCCCGGCTTCAGCCTGCCGGCGACTGTTAACGGCAGATGACCGTTTTCGGCAGTACGGTAACGCAGCTCCTGTTTGTCAAAGATATCGTAATAGGGTTGTAATGGCCGCGAAACAAGTTTTCCGTGCCCCTCGAAGGTAAAGGGCACATTGCACAGAGCGCCTAACGGAATAAAAAAGCGCAGCGTGGAACCGGATTCCCCGCAGTCTGTCACAACCGGTTCTGACGGAAAGGTATGGTTCCATCTGTATTGAAAGGCTGTACGTCCTTTATGCAGGGAAGCCACTTCTGTAACTGTAACGCCCAACCCCGTAAGACAACGGTTAGTCGCTTCGATGTCTTTGGAAACAGCTATATTATCCACGATACAATCGTTGCCGGAAAGACCCGCGCAAATACACATCCGGTGCCCCATGCTTTTGGAAGACGGTACCAGCACGGTGCCGTAAAGAAGCCGGGGGGTAATTTTATAAATCGTCATGACAAATCCTTTTCTAACAAATATTTACTCGCATGGTTTCGGCTAAAGAAATATAAAACTATGGGAGATACTGCGTCAGTTCGCTGAATTCCACTCTGTGCAGGAAACTTTCCCCGATTCTTTTCAGAAGAATCAGCGTCAGCCGCGAACCGCGCTTCTTTTTATCCAGAGCAATGGCCTGCAGGAAATCTTCCTGCTGCATATCCACAGCAGCCGGAAGCTGGAATTTCTGCAGGAGTTCAGCAATCCGGTCAGCAGTACCCGATTCTGTCAGCCCTAGTTTTTCCGACCGGCATGTCAGCAGTACCATACCGATGCCCACGCCTTCCCCGTGGCTGTATCTGTCAAAACGGAACGTCTTTTCTACCGCGTGCCCCAGAGTATGCCCGAAGTTCAGCAGCATCCGTTCCCCTGTATCAAATTCGTCATGCTCCACAATACGGGCTTTGATGTTACAGCATGTTTCGATAATCTCATCCGCACAAGCCAGCAGTTCCGCGTCGTTTTGTATCTTCTCCAGCCTCATAAACAACTCCTTGTCCATGATGCAGCCATATTTGATCACTTCTGCCAGTCCGTCGTGAAGGTAACGTACCGGCAGTGTCTTCAATACGTCCGGATCAATAAAAACTGCTTTGGGCTGGTAAAAAGCGCCTACCAGATTTTTTCCGCTTGGCAGATCAACGGCGACTTTGCCGCCCACACTGCTGTCTACCGCAGCCAACAGGGATGTAGGAATCTGAATAAAAGCCACGCCGCGCAAAAAAGTTGCCGCTGCAAGACCTCCCATGTCCCCGGTCACGCCGCCGCCCAAAGCCAGCACCGCGTCACTGCGGGTAAGACCGGCTTCCGCCAGCCCGTCGTACAGGGAGCCCAGCGTTTTCAGGTTTTTGCTTTCTTCCCCTGCCGGGAAGGCCAGCACCGTACTCGCAAAGCCTTCTTTTTCCAGAGATTCCCGCAAAAGAGAAACATACAGCGGCCCTACATGGCTGTCTGTAATGATAGCGATTTTCTCCGCTTTGGGGAGAAGCGTTTTAATTTTGCCTCCAACATGGGGCAGAAGGCCTCTTTCAATTTCAATATCATAACTTTTGGATCCTAAATCCACATGAACAATACGCATGATAATTCCTCAATATAACATCCTTCTCCTGGGTCCTGCTTCCCGCATGATTTCCTTCAGCGCTTCCCTGTCACTTTCCACAATGGCCTTTTTCCACCGCTCCAGTTGGCTCTGATAGTTTTCAATCTCCGCAATCACGTTATCTCTGTTAGACAGGAACAGGTCGCTCCACAGGTCCGGATTAATATCCGCTACCCGGGTGGCGTCCCGGAAACCTCCCGCAATAAAGTATTGGGTGTTTTCATTGTAGGACGCGCTGTTTACCAGCGCAACTGCTGTAATATGGGGCAGGTCGCTGGTGTAGGCAATGATTTTGTCATGATCTTCCATGGAAACTTTGACCGAACGGGCGCAGCCAAGGGTCTTCGCAAATTCTTCCAGCCAGTTCACAGCTTCCGGTGTATTCTTCTCCGTTGGCACGATAATATAGTTGGAATTGTTAAAGATGGCGGCGTCCGACATTCCGAGACCGCTTCCCTGCCGGCCCGCCATGGGGTGGCCGGATATAAACTCGCATCCTTCCGGCAGCAACTCCTGAATTTCACGGGGCATCGTTCCCTTGACGCCGGTAGCGTCTGTCATCAGCATGCCCTCCGCAAAGTTATGTACATTCTGCCGTACAAAACCCATAACTGCTTCCGGGTAAACGCTGCATATGATAATATCCGCTTCTTTCAGATTGCTGCCGTCTTCTTCTACCACTTCGTCAATCATATTGGCGTTCAGGCAAGCCCTGGCAATGCCATGGCTGATGTCCATACCAAGAATCTTCCTGACTTTTAAATTACGCAGCGCTTTTGCATAGGAACCGCCGATGAGCCCCAGACCCACGATGGCGAAAGTTAATTCGCGAAGCGGTTTTTCCTGATACTGTTTAATCATCTTTTCACTTTCCCCTGTCTCTTACAGATCCCGCCCGATAATGCGGGCAATGCCCTTCAGTTCGCCCATCAGCTCTGCAAAGCGTTCCGGCTTCAGGGACTGGGCCCCGTCGCACAACGCTTTTTCCGGATCATTATGTACCTCGATAATCAGCCCGTCCGCTCCAACAGCAACTGCCGCCTTGGCAAGGGCAGGCACCATCCACCACAGACCTGCAGCATGGCTGGGATCCACGATAACCGGCAGATGGCTCAGTTTCTTGGCTGCGCAGACGGCACTGAGATCCAGCGTATTCCGGGTATATGTTTCATAGGTGCGGATGCCCCGCTCGCACAGGATGACATTGGTGTTGCCTTCCGCCATAATATATTCTGCGCTCATGATCCACTCCTGAACCGTAGCAGCTAAACCACGTTTCAGCAGGATTGGTTTATTCGTCTTGCCTAATTCTTTCAGCAGGGAATAATTCTGCATATTGCGCGCGCCTACCTGGATCAGGTCTACATCTTCCACGAATTTATCCAGCACATCGGCGCTCATGATTTCCGTAACGATGGGCAAACCGGTTTCCGCTTTTGCTTCTTTCAGCAGCTCAAGCCCGGGCATCCCCATACCCTGGAACGAATACGGAGAAGTGCGCGGTTTGAAAGCGCCGCCACGCATCAGGTGCGCCCCTGCCATTTTCACGGACTTTGCTACACCGATGATTTGCTCCCGGGTTTCCACGCTGCAGGGACCCGCGATGACCTGCATCTGCCTCCCACCGATTTTCACACCGGCCACGTCAATGACACTGTCATCCGGATGGAAAGCCCGGTTTGCCCGTTTAAACGGTTCCTGGACCCGCAGGACCTTCTCGATCCAGTCATTGACCATAATATCATGCGGATTGAGAGTACTGGTATCGCCTACCACGCCTAAAATGGCCGCCTGGTTACCGGTGCTCAGGTCAATTTTAAAGCCCTTCGCTTCCAGACCGGCGATAATCTTATTTCTCTCTTCAATGGGGGCATTGGGTTTCATTACGATAATCATGGTGAACGCACTCTCCTTTTTCCTGTACTAAAAAAGCGGGCTCGTAAAAGAGCCCGCCTGCATTTGGTTGGCAGCCTTCGAAGTCCCTTCGCCGGCCTTTTCTGTTTACGATTCTATGCTTTTTTCTGTTTTTCCCACGCAAAATAGCCATAGCCGCAATAATAGCTATAGCTGAAGGAAAAAACATAATTTGCCGCAAACACAGAATTCGTTTTCATACTTGCACCTGAATCAATAAAAGTAATCTTTAATTATAATTAACCAATTACGTATACATACAGTCAGTGTAAACCTATTTGATATTTCCGTCAAGAAGCACTTGTGTAACGCATTTAACAGTTTTCCAGGTATCGCCCTTGCCTTAAAACTCTATTTCTGCAAATTATCCCCCGGCAATCCGCTCACATAATATGTGTACATGACGTAATTTGCCAGCGCGTCTTCATATTCGTGCTGGGGATAAGGCTCATCTATTTTATCCACAAACTGCATCTCCCGACTGAAATAATAGGCTTTGTCGCCAAAAAAGCCCAGAGCGCAGTCCGGCTCCGGATACTGCTGCAGCAGATTCCGGCCGATAA
>JAFSOW010000252.1 GCA_017443165.1 Acidaminococcaceae bacterium
CCAAATTTGGCTATGCGATGGCCTTCCGTTCCGAATTGAAGGATATAGAAGGGCGGCGGCCGGAATTCCCGGTCATTTTGCTTGATACCATTGGTGAACTGGGCCGCATATATGCCATAGGGGATATTGTATTCGTCGGTGGCAGCCTGGTGCGTTACGGCGGCCACAATGTACTGGAACCGGCGGCCCATGCCAAACCCATTCTGGTGGGGCCCAGCATGGAAGATTTTAAAGACTCGTACGCCCTGTTAAGCAAAGCTGGCGCCTGTCGCATGGTATCCGATACAGCTGGCCTGACAGAAGCGTTTCTGGAAATTGCCGATGACGATGTCCTGCGTAAAAAAATGGGGGACGCTTCCATCCAGATTATCCGGGAGAACCGTGGCGCTGCTCTGAAAACCATACATTATCTGACAGACCTTTTGGATAAGGAAGCAAAGGAGGCTGTCACTTTATGAAAAAATTGTCAGGAATGATAAGCGTTGCTGTAGTGTGTGCAATCATGCTGTTTTCAGCTGCCGCATACGCAAACAACAACGGTGAAGAAAACCATGCTGCGGCCGAACAGGCTTTTAAAGCAAAAATCGTCAAAAATATCGGGCACGGAAAAAAGGTGTACTTTGCAGGTCCGATGTTTAACGCTGCCGAAAAGGGCTTTAATCTGAAGGTTACGCAAGTGCTGGAAGAGTACGGATATCAGGTCTTTTTACCGCAACGCGACGGTATCGAAGCCGCAAAGTTAGAAGGTAAGACAGAAGAAGAGCTTGTAAATATGATTTTTCCGCTGGATGCCGGGGAAGTAAAAAAAGCGGATATTATCTTTATGAATATAGACGGCCGGGTTCCCGATGAAGGCGCCAGCGTTGAACTGGGTATCGCCTATGGTACCGGTAAACGGTGCTACGGTTTCAAAACAGATGCCCGGGCTGTAGAGTTTGGCCTTGAGATGAACCCGATGATAAGCGGTTGCATGATCAAAATCTTCAAAAATTTCGATGGTGACAAGCTGATAGAAGAAATAAAAGAATACTTATCTAAAAATGCGCTTTAAGCCGGAATAACAAAAATTCATATTAATTTAAACAGCCGTAGTTTTTTCCGCGGCTGTTTTGTTATACTTAAATAAAATAAGTGTTTTACATGAAAGGAGTTTTCTGTTTGAAAACCAGGTCTGTTTTTATAACCGTTGCGCTGAGTGTTGTCTGGCTTACTGCTTCCTGCACGGAAGCCTGTACGACGATGATTGTGACAAAAGGAGCCTCTGCGGACGGCAGTACATATGTGACGCATTCCAATGATTCCTATTCCAGCGATCCCAGTATCGTTTTTGTACCGGCGAAAGATCATCCGGCCGGTACGGTGAGGAAAGTGTACCCCTCCGCTATCGCGTGGGGTGATCTGCCGGAGTATGCCTGCTTCTCGAATCCTAGACTCGTTGCGCCGGAGCGTGCGGCTGACTACGACTATCCGGGAAAAGAACGGACGAAGCCGCTGGGAGAAATACCGGAAGCTGCCCATACCTATGCCTATATCGACAGCGATTACGGCGTGATGAACGAATACGGTCTGATGCTCGGCGAATGTACGAACAATTCTGCTCATCTGGAATATCTGGAACCAAAGGAGGGTCATGGTATTTTTTATGCCTCGGAACTGGGGCGCGTGGCCCTGGAACGCTGCCGCACGGCCCGGGAAGCAGTCCGGCTGATGGGCGGCCTGATTGATCAATACGGCCTTTGGGGGACAGGCGAGACACTTCTGGTGGCGGACCGGGACGAAGGATGGGTTCTGGAGATGCAGCCGACGCCAACGGGTAAGGGCGGATTTTGGATTGCCGAGCGCGTGCCCGACGGAGAGTTTTTTGTAGCCGCGAACCAGTTCCGTATCCGTGCCGTCCGGCCGGGCGACCCGGACCAGATATTCAATCCCCGTTTGCCGGGTCTGCTGAAGGAGGCCGGCTGGGCAGTCTATGACAAAAAAGGTCGTCTCGACTGGGTTCGTTCCATGAAAGCTGTGGAAGATTTCCACCCGTATTTTGCCCTGCGCCGTATCTGGCGCGCTTTCTCCCTTGCGGCGCCCTCGGCGAAGCTTCCGGCGAAAGTAAAGAACTGGGATACGGAAGCCTATCCCTTCTCCCTTCGCCCTGACCATCCTATGACACTGGCGGAGATTATGGATCTGCACCGGGACGCCTACGAAGGTACGGTCTTTGACCGCAGAATTGGGAATAATGCCGGGCCTTTTGCCTCGCCGTACCGGTACGGCAAAACTAAATGGGAACGTTCTATCACCAGCTCAAAAACTGCCTATACATGGATTGCCCAGGTGAACGACCGCCTGCCAGCACCGGTTTTCTGGATCTCCATGAGCGCTCCGGCGGAAAGCACGTATATTCCCCTTGCTGTAGCTCCCTTGCCGGAGGCTTATGCCAGAAACGACCGCTCCCACTATGATCCCGGGAAGGCCTGGTGGATTGCCCAGCAGGTGACAGCCCTGACAAAGGGTTACTATAGCGCGATAGCCCCCAAAGTGCTGGACGCCGCCCGTAAAGGGGAGCAACGTTCCATGGAACTGCTTGCGACTTCCTCCGGCTGGCCGAAGGAGGTTTTCGCGCAGGTTCTTCGCGATAACGCGGAGGGAGCTCTTTCCGGCTGGCGCGAATTGTATGGAAAGCTTCTGGCAGAGCATGACGGCGGGCATGGCTTTGACTATGACAAGGCCTTCCGGCCGAAACCGGACAAAGTATTGAAGTATTAGCGGAAAATCTGTACCAAATTTTACAAAACTTCTATTTGACTTTTTGTGACGAAACGCCTATAATCTCATTTATAAAAGCAAAACGCAATTTTATGAAAGAGAAAAGTAAATCCCAGACTGTGCAGAGAGGCGGTGGCCAGTGCGAAC
>JAFSOW010000253.1 GCA_017443165.1 Acidaminococcaceae bacterium
AAAAAGTCAACGATATCATGATATGTTTCAATATCACGTTCCAACGGATGCCCGGTTTTTGTTTCCGCGGCTATCACCGGCCCCCTGCCCCGGGTATGCTTCCCCGTCACGCTGCTGGTCACATGGTCGCCGCAGATCACAATACGCAACGGCTCCTCCGCCGTATCCAGCAGTGGTTCCAAAAACTCTTTATCAATACGGGAGATAAAATCGGCCTTGCCTTCATAATCATGGCGATGGGCCGCTTCATCGGTCCCGTTAAAATGCGTCATCACAAAGGGGAAACGCGCCAGCATCTTACGGGTTACCGCCAGTTTTTCCCTGATATTTGTATCTGTGTCCGCAGTACAGTAAGAAAGTTCCGGCACTTCCATTTTCAGTGCTTTGCCGATGCCCCGGACGATTTCTGTCTGACAGACCAGAGCGCCTTTCATCCCGTTCAGTGTTTCAAAGGAAGGCATCTCCGTCCGGCAGGAAGCGCCCCAGGGATACAGTCTGTAGGTAAGGTCATTGCGGTTGTACTGTTCCAGAATCCGGTCCGTTTCCTGCATGAACAGCTTCATGGCCAGGGAAGAAGACTTCAGTTCCGCCAGCAGTTCTTCCACCGGAAGCCCCATGCTTTCGTGAGGCGGCGCGGTCCGGATCCGCAGCACGCTTTCATTGCGGTCCATCACCAACAGGTTCCGGTAACCGGACAGATGGATGAACTCTATCTCCGGAGTCAGGGAACTGAACTGCCCTGCCATGGTTTCCATCTCCCGGAAAGAAAGCCCCATGCCGTAAAAGGAAACCAGGCGGCCGCTGCTGTCCTGGGACACCACGTTGCAGCGCAGCACCATCTCATATTCGGAAACATCACGGTTCTGGGCCAGCAGTTCCAGATACGCCCTGTTGGTGGGAAACGCTTCTTTCGGAACACCCAGAAGCCGCAGGATGCAGGTCAGGCTTTCCGGCACTACATCCGTTTCGCAGATGCTGACCTGTGAAAGACGCCCTTCCCGGATCAGTCTGTCCATGTTAGGGTGAAACGCGCGGGTAAAAGGGGTCAGTCCGTTCCAGGCAGGAATCGGATCATCGCCCAGCCCGTCAATTAATATAATTAAACATGTCATGTTTCACAAGTTCCTTCATAATTTTGATCAGCTTACGGTTATCCCGCCGGGTTTTCACGGCAATCCGGTAATAACCGGCAGACAGGCCTCGAAAGTTGGAACAGTCCCTGATCAGGATATGGTGCTTCTTCAGCTTCTCCGGCCAGGGATAATTATGCGTTGTTTTAATCAAAAGATAGTTGGCCGCGCCTTCAAACACCTGCAGCTTGATGAGTCGCAGCTGTGCAACCAGATAGGCTTTTTCTACTGCAATCAGTTCGCGGGTTTCTTCAAGATAATCTGTTTCATCCAAAGCGGCAACACCGGCCGCCTGCGCCAGTACGGAAACATTCCAGTCCTGCCCGCATGCATACAGTTTATCCATCAGGGCCACATCGGAAGTCAGGCAGAAGCCAAGCCGCACGCCCGGTATCGCAAATATTTTCGTGAAAGCTTTCAGGATGATCAGCTTCGGATGACCGGCTACCTGGTCAACGAGGCTGTACTTGTCTTCATCCTTTACAAAATCCATGAAACATTCATCTACCAGTAAAGGAATATGCAGTTCCTCGCAATGCCGCAGTACCCTTAAAAGCAATTCTTTATCCATCAGCTTTCCGGTGGGATTGTTAGGATTGCAAAGCACCACCATCTCTGTCCGTTTGGTGATTGCTTTCAGGATTTCCGGGGTGACGGCGAACTCATTTTTTTCATGTAATGTAAAATAATCTATCTTGCTGCCTGCCGACACAGCCGCCTTTTCATAATCGGCAAACGTCGGAGCCAGTACCAGCGTCCGTTTCGGCCGCAGCGCGGCCATAATCCGGAAAAGGACGTCCGCAGCCCCGTTTCCGCAGGATATCATCTCTGCCGGGAGTGAAAAATACCGGCTGAGTCCGGCACGCAGCTCCCTGCAAAACGCATCCGGATAATTAACACTGTCTGCCACCGCATTCTTAAGTGCACGACACACGCCGGCAGGGATCCCCAGCGGATTGATATTCGCGGAATAATCCAGCATTTCTTTATTCTGTTTCAGGGAAGGATCGCTGTAGATATCGCCGCCATGAACATATTGATACATGTAAGATTTCTCCTTTATCCTGCCGTAAAGAGGTAAACAGCCCGTAACAGACTGAACCCAAGCAGACCGGTAATCGAAGTGAAATACATCAGCAGATTCATCTGCTTAATGTGTATGGGAGCAGCCTGCTGCAGGTCGTCCCCTATCGTTTCCTTATGTACCAGCTTGCCAAAATAATAGTGGTCGCCTCCCAGCATCAGATGCAGCGCCCCGGCTGCCACGGATTCCGTCTGGGCCGAATTGGGGCTTAAATGGTGATAACGGTCACGCCAGAAAACTCTCCATGCGTTTTTGGTATCCAGCCCGGTAAAAAAACTGGCTGCCATCATACAGAACGCGCAGATTCGGGCCGGAATAAAATTCGCTATATCGTCAAGTTTGGCAGCATACCGGCCGATATACAGAAATTTTTCATCCTTATAGCCGATCATGCTGTCCATGGTGTTGATGCCTTTGTATAAAAATGCCAACGGCGCGCCGCCGATAAACATATACAGCATTGGCGCGATTATACCGTCCGCCGTATTTTCCGCAACAGTTTCCACCGCGCCTTTGATTACTTCTTCTTCTGAAAGTTCCGCCGTATCCCGTCCCACGATCCAGGAAAGCATCTTTCTTCCCAGCGGAAGGTCGTGGGTTTCCAGCGCGTCGTAGACCTTCATGCTTTCGTCACGCAGGGAACGGGTACAGAAAATCTGGTAACACATGATGGTTTCGATGGCAAAACGCAGCCAGGGATGTACCGTTCCTGCCGCAAGCAGGATAAGATACGGAATGGAGAAGGATAAAAAGCACACAACAATTACTATGACAAAACCGCCCCGCAGCAATTTGTCCGGATCGGTGCCGCAGACAGCACGGACACGTTTCTCCAGCCAGCTGATCAGGTTGCCGATCAAAATAATGGGGTGCGGCCAGCCGTGGGGATCACCGATTGCCAGGTCCAACAGAAATCCGCAGACAATGGCGCCTAACAACATCATATATAAAACGCCTCGTTAATAAAAGGATTAGTATTTAAAAAATATGATTAAAGCAAAAGTAAAATCCGGATGCAACAGCACAAACTTAAACGGCAGAACAGATCATTGTACATTATGCTCCTGCCGGTAACAGATACAGGCTTTTACGAAATTTTCCGCAAACCCGATATTGCCCCACAGATGCAGATGGGGATACCCTGCATACAGCGTTCCGTTTGCCTGGGCTGCAGGCCAGGCAAGAGTTTTCCCCGCTTTTTGCACCGTAAACGAAGTACCATTCTGATCGCTGTCAGAATAGTGGAACTCATGGGCATGAATCGAATCGCCGGCTTTGCACAATACATTGTCTGTATTCGCAGTCATATTCACATAGCCGAAACGCACCAGCCGGTCCGTCATCCAGCAATGCCCTTTGACAGCACCTGTCCAGGGATATACGATGCCGTCATCCCGGTAGCCTTCCATCAGATACATAAAACCGCCGCACTCTGCGTAACAGGGAAGCCCGGCAGCCAGTTTTTCACGCAGTTCAGTAAGCAACGCAGTATTCTCACTTAACTGCTTCGCATACAGTTCAGGATAACCGCCGCCTAAAAACACGCCGTCACATTCCGGCAGCGCCGAATCCTGCAACGGACTGAAGGGAATGATTTCCGCGCCAAGCATGGCCAGCAAATCCAGCGAGTCCTGATAATAAAAACAGAATGCCTTATCCTGCGCCACCGCGATTTTAACCTTCCCTAACGGCGCAATATCCAACGGTTCATATTCCAGCGGCTCTGCTGTCTGAGCCAGGGCCATCAGCTTCTCCAAATCTATGGATTCCTCAGCCTGCTCAGCCAGACGTGCCACAATACGTTCCAGCGTTCCAATCTCACCCGCGGTCACAAGCCCCAGGTGCCGGCTTTCCAGATTGCATTCCGGCAGGTGCGGAAAATAGCCGCACACTTTAACACCCGTTTCTTTTTCAATCACATCTTTATAAAACAGGTACGTCATCTTCTTTACATTGTTCAGGATAACGCCCTGTATGTTACTGTCCCCGCGGAAATCTTTGAAACCTTTTACGAGAGCAGCCAGGGAAAGTGCTGCACCTTTGCCGTT
>JAFSOW010000254.1 GCA_017443165.1 Acidaminococcaceae bacterium
GACATGATCATGACCAAAAGGCCCGTCACGTAAATATTGTCATTGTTAATTACATTCAGAATCAGGTAACCCATGTTCAGGCCCATGCTGGTGAGGGTAACCGTACCGATGATGACGCCGATGATGACGCAGCAGACGCCAACGGAAATAGCGCCCTTGGCCCCTTCCACCGTGGCTTCGATAATCTTGCTCCAGGTCATGCGGGTCTCTTTCCGGATCCAGCTGGCCCCGATGGTGGCAAAGATGGCAATAACCGCGGCATACAACGGCGTGTAGCCCGCAAACATGAGGGCGATCAGCACAACCAGCGGAATCACCAGGTGCCCCTGCTCCCGGATCACCTTCATCGCATCGGGAATGTTTTCTTTCGACAGGCCCGAAAGGCCCAGGCGTTTCGCTTCAAAGTGCACGGACATCAACAGTCCCAGATAATACAAGAAGGCCGGCACGATCGCAGCCAGCATGACCTTCGTGTAACTCAGGTTCAGAAATTCCGCCATGACGAAACCCACCGCACCCATGATGGGAGGACAGAACTGGCCGCCGGTAGAAGCCACCGCCTCCACCGCCCCGGCAAACTCTTTCCGGTACCCGGTGCGTTTCATCAGGGGAATGGTAATGGTACCCGTGGTGGCCACGTTGGCAATGGCGGAGCCGTTGATCATGCCCATTAGGGCAGAGGCCACTACCGCCACCTTCGCCGGGCCGCCGGGGGTCTGACCTACCAGCGTCAGGGAAAAATCATTGATGAATTTGGAAAACCCACTGTGCTTTAAGAACGCGCCAAACACAACAAAGAGGAAAATGTACGTGGCCGACACGCCGATACCGGTGCCCAGCACGCCCTGGGTCCCCCAGAACTGGGTGATTAGAACCCGCTTCAGGGTAAACCCGTTATGTCCCAGCAGCCCCGGCAGAAACGCGCCGAACCAGTTGTAACCCAAAAAGATCAGGGCCAGCAGCGCCAGATTGCCGGAAGCGCGCCGGGCCGCTTCAAACACCACCAGCAGCGCCACCGCCGCAATGCCTACCTCAAAGGAATCCACACGTCCCCCGGTCTCGGCGATGCGGGTAAAATTCGTAATCAGGTAACCGAAAGAACCGGTTCCCAGCAAAATCAGAAGGATATCCCAAACCGGCGGCAGCTTCCATACACGCTTCTCTTTTTTGTATGTAGGAAACAGCAAAAACGTAAACAGCAGCAAAAAGATGCAGTGGAACGCCCGCAGGTTAATGGCGCTGATCGCCCCCAGCGTAGTGAAATACAGCTGGAATACCGTCCAGACGCAGAGCAGTACGACCAGTATTTTACTCATGGGACCGATATAGGTCCGCATGCGGGAATCCGCTTCCTTTTCTTCCAGCAATTCCTGCGCCTTTTTGTCCAGTTCTTTCTGCAGCTGTGTTTCCTCCTTTACGGTTTCAGGATTTACAATCGCTTTCTCTTTTCCCTGCATAAAACACAATCCCCCGAATCCGGCAGCGCATCCTTTGTCCGGTTCTTTCGTTAAACCGCAACCCACGCTGCAACTATTTCCGGCAATGCGTTTCCCCGGCCGCTTTTCGAAACCGGCACGGCCGCATTGCTAACCGCATAGCGAAATTCTTTCACTATTTTTCTGCTATTTCAAAAGTTTTTTATTGAACAGCGCCTCGTTTCCCTTAAAGGGAATGAACGCCTCAACCGGTCCCATCACCGCGGGCCCCAGGGTTTCCGGCGGGAAAATCATGGTGATCCCTTCATAACCCCAGGTCCATGTCAGAGGCGGTTCCCCGGCATAATCCCTCCGGAACAGGTCGTCCACGACGGTCTTGTAGTTATCGTAATAAAACAGTCCCCGCTCCTTTTTCACCTTTTCCAGGGCCGGCTTCACATACTTATCACGGAATTCATTCCGTTTGCCGGGAGCCAGCGCGTCGTCCATCGTTATGAAATCGCCGGTCACCGGGTCAAGGTTGTAGGTAAAAATATCGATGTTCGGATGGGCTCCGCCCCGGCTCTGATAATACTCTACGTAGAGGCTCAGGATGTTCCGGCTCAGATACTTCTGCCAGACCCTCTCTTCCAGCAGATAGTGCATATAATCTTCCGGGCGGTGCTTTTTCAGTTCCACCGCGTCCTTGTAATCTTCCCGGGCTTCGTCTTCCATACGGTAACCCCACTCCCGGTTATGCACCTGCTCCAGCTTTTTCGCCAGGGCCGGGAACGCGTCCGCATTCTCCACAATCAGGCGGCTGTAATCGGTGACGATACAGACCTGCCCCTGGGGCGTCCGGTACTCCTGCTTCTGCTGCTCCATGCGGATCTCAGGCAGAACGCCCTCCGGCGTTTCCGCAAAACAAGGCAATGCCGCGCATAACATCAACAACGCAGCAACAAGACTTACCACTATTTTTCTCATTATACGTACCTCCTTCAGCCGCCCGGTCACAGAAACCCGTCAGCAATTTTATACAAGACGAAACCGGCCGTCGTCCGGACCGGACAGAGGAAAACCGTAATAAAACGGTAACGGTTCCCGCAGGAACGTAAGCAAAACCCGGAACGAAGGCTTACTCTCCTCTACAATTAATTATAGCTATTTTAACACAGATATTCTATAATATAAATGATGTTTTGATATTTTTCTGAAAGGAGCGAACCATCCTATGAAACGACTGCTGACCTTCTGTCTGGCAATCCTTTTCTGCCTGTCCTTTTCCGGATGCTACCTGGATGACTTCACTTCCTCCGAACAGGACAAGCTGTATGACAGCGCCATAAAAATCTTTAAAGAATATCTTGCCAAAACGGATCCCAACGCAAAGATCAAAGAGGTTTCGAGCGTAAAATATCTGGGCGAGAACCGCCAGCTACAGCTGACGGAATTTGTAAGCGGCGAATACGAATCCGGCAACAAAAAGCTGAAGTTCGCCGTCAACACCAAAACCGGCGACATCTATACCTCCAAACAGGCTGATTTATACGCGGAAAAAGCGACCGCCCTGGTTAACGACATGCTGGGACTGCAGTGGACCGCGGTAAAGCCGGAGGTTCACATCTCGTCCCGGGTCGACATGCACGGCAAAAAACCGCCGGTGGGGGGCAACAAGGAAGACAGCGAACTCGGGGGCGTGCTGCCCGTTACCATCAAGGACATGGACTCCTTTGCCAGAGAATCTTTTAAAAACAAAAACTATTCCGTCAACCTGCACTTCATCTACACCGGGGCCCCGCTGCGTCCCCGGGCGGTGACGGAAACGGCGGCGGAACAATTCGGCAGCCGCGTGCGTCTGGACCTGCAGCGTTTCCCGGACGCGTTGCAAAAACATGTGGAAGCGGCCAGCCGCGCGGCCTGGGGCGAAAATCCCCGGTGGCCGGTGAACGGGCACGACTCCCTGGCCGTTGAGTCCCTGACAGTCTACGGAAGCGACAAGCTCGAACACAAACAGTGGCAGGACTACAAAGGCAAAGCGCC
>JAFSOW010000255.1 GCA_017443165.1 Acidaminococcaceae bacterium
ATTTGCTGAGTTCGAAAAATTCATTCACGACAAAATAACCGCAGGAGAGTCCTTACAGGCAGAAACACTGGAGCAATACTGGTTGGAAAGTAATCGGAAGTATTATGGTCCCGACCTGACAGTCGATAAAGAGTTAGGCAGTGAATGGAGCCGCATCCCCCATTTCCACACACCGTTTTATGTATATAAATATGCAACGGGTTACAGCGCCGCAACGGCATTCAGCGAGGCAATCCTGAAAGAAGCTGATCAAAAACACAAACCTGAATCCCGGGTTATTGACAAAACAAAAAGTATGACAGCGACCCGTCAATCAGGTTCAGCCGTGGAAAAATATCTGGCCTTTTTACATGCAGGCGGCAGCGATTACAGCCTGAATATTTTAAAAGATGCGGGCGTAGACCTGAACACGCCACAGCCGGTACAGGTCACGCTGGACAAATTTTCCCGAAACCTGAAAGAACTGAAAGAACTCTTATAAAAACAGAAAACGAAAGACAAAACAGCACCGGAATGTTTTCCTTCTTCCCTGCAACAGGATACGGAAAACTACCGGTGCTGTTTTTTGATTGTAATGCAATAATACCCTTTGATAAGTTATAAAATCAACTGCATCATATCCGGCACATCAGGGCGTACAGTTCTTTAAACATATCTTCCCGCATCCGTTTTGGCATCATTTCCATATTGTTTAAAACCGTATACCGTTCTTTACGTACTTCCCGGGCGAAAAGCCAGGCCCTGACAAACATAACTTCCGTAATGCCCCGGTGTTTCGGATTAATGTCAATCCCGTATTCTTTCAGGAATTCCAGCAACATCCGATAATCGCGCTTCTGCAGCCAGGCAGCGCCAATCGTTCCGATGCCTACTACTATACCGTGAGGCAGGCCATGATCAAATAATTCGTCTAATGCATGACAGAACAGATGGTCTGAACCGCTGCAGGGGCGTGAACTGCCCGCGATTTGCATGGCAAGTCCCCCCAAAACAAGGGACTGGGCCAGCATTTTTACACCCTCCGGACTGGTAAATGATTTTATATTGGAATACAACAGCGCGTTCACGGCCCTTTCTGACAGCATATAAGCAAAGTCATTAGGCTGTCCGTGATTGTATTTGCAATCCAGTTCCCAGTCATACAGGGCAGTATTGTTACTGATAACATCCCCGACCCCGGTTTCCTGCAGCAAACGCGGCGATTTTAAAACAATGTCCGTATCAATAAGAAGCCCGTCCGGTGTTTTCGACGTGAAGGAATGGGTTCTGTTTCCTTTGGAAAAAAGTACGGAAACAGGGGAACATACGCCATCATTACTTAATGCGGTGGGGATGGCAATATATGGCACGTTCGCCACAAAAGCAGCGTACTTTGCCGTATCCAGCGCAGTGCCTCCGCCAAAGCCGATAATCATCCGCACGCCTTCCATACTGATTTTTTTGGCAATAGAAACGGCATAATCATAAGAACTGGACTCTACGGTAACCACTTCATAGTCTTTCAACTGTGACAGCATGAGGGTAACCTTTTTTTCCAGCATTTGCAGCAAGCCGTCTGTTGTTAAAATCAAAACCCGTTTTCCGATAACATCCGGGAAATACAGATCCAGATTATCTTTCAGCTCTTTTAAGGCATCCGGCTTTACTTTCATGAATAAGGGAAGATTAAATTCTTTCATATCGGCGATGTCCTCTAATTGGTATATAGATTTAATCCGCTAATCAACTGTATCTTTATGCTTTTAAGTTAAGACTCCGCACCTTATCCCGCAGGGGCAGCACGCTGGTTGCGGAAACATAAAGTTCATCAATCCCCATGCGCAGGAACGCTTCTGTCAGGGAAAGGTCGGCCCCCAGTTCACCGCAGATACCTACCCAGATACCGGCTTTGTGAGCATTTTTCGCCGTCATTTCAATGAGCCGCAAAACAGCAGGATGATGGGGATCAAAGAAATCGTCCAGTTTGGTCTGCTGCCTGTCGATGGCCAGCGTGTACTGGGTAAGGTCGTTGGTGCCCAGGCTGAAAAAGTCCACTTCTTCCGCCAGGGCGTCGCTGACCAGAGCCGCCGCAGGGGTTTCAATCATGATGCCTGTCTCGATTTTTTCCGCACATGGAACCCCTTCTTCTTTCAACTGTGCCATCGCCTCAGCCAGCAGAGCCTTGGCCTTCCTTACCTCTTCCACAGAGATGATCATGGGGAACATGATGGCCAGTCTGCCATACACAGAAGCCCTGCACAGAGCACGCAGCTGGGTTTTAAACAGTTCAGGTCTGGTAAGGCAGATCCGGATGGCCCGAAGTCCCATAGCCGGATTTTCTTCCGGATCCAAATCAAAATAATCAGCTTTCTTATCCGCTCCGATGTCCATGGTACGGATGACAACGCGTTTGCCCTCCATGGCCGTCAGCGCCTTTTTATAAGCTTCAAACTGTTGCTCTTCCGTAGGATAGTCGTCATTCTCCAGATACAGGAACTCACTGCGGAACAGACCGATGCCTTCCGCGTCACTGGCAACGACACGAGGCAGGTCCGCAGGATTTCCTGCATTGGCATAAATCAAAACTTTTTGCCCGTCCTGCGTCACACTTTCCTTACCCCTGACGTTCTCCAACCGTTCCCGTTCAGCCTGCGCCTGTTTCTGTTTTTCCTGCATAACTGCCAGCGTAGCCTCATCCGGATCCAGATACACGGTGCCGGTAAAACCGTCAACGACTGCCATTTTCCCCTCCAGGTCCGTATGAATCTGGGTGCCGGTGTTGACCACAGTGGCAATGCCCAGGTTCCGGGCCAGAATGGCCGTGTGGGAACTGGCACTGCCGCCGGACAGCACAAAGCCTAATATTTTTTTCGTATCAAGCTGCATGGTTTCGCTGGGAGCCAGATCATCCGCTGCCAGAATCACCTGATCATACTGGGAAAAATCAATCGCCGGGCCGCCGTTTAAAATCTGCTCCACCCGGCGGGAGATATCCAGCACGTCCGCTGCCCGCCCCTGCATGTATTCGTCATCCATACCGCGGAACATGGCGGCAAGTTCCTGGGCAGTCCTGTCCACAGCCGCTTCCGCATTCAGCATCTCGTCCCGGATATGGTTTTCCACGCCTTCAATATACTCGTCGTCTTCCAGCATCATCTGGTGAATCTCAAAGATAGCGGCGTCTTCCTCCCCTACGGTTTCCAGTGCTTTTTCATATAACTGGCCCAACTGGGCTGCAGCCTCTTCCCGGGCTGACTGAAAACGCTGCACTTCCGCTTCCGGGTCTGTTATCGTACAGGCAGCCGTAGAAATCGTATTGCGGTGGAACAAAGCCAGCGGTCCGATGCTGATAGACCCGTATACGGGTTTCCCTGTAATCGTAAGCATAAACTACTCCTGTTAATCAATAACAAAAGACCGGAGAGTTACGGCTCATTGATGTTCTGCAGAACTGTGCCTCCTTCCCCGGTCCGTTTTTAGCAGTACATTAAACAGTACAAATGGAAATGCTGATCAATCAGCGTTTTTATAAATTAGCTTTCAGGAACGCTTCTACAGCAGCCGCAGCGGCTTCTTCATCCGCGCCTTCCACATCTACGGTGATTACTTCTCCCTGCTTTACACCCAGGCCCATGACAGCAAACAATTTTTTCAAGTCGGCCTTCCGGGCGCCTTTGGCCACCGAAATCTTGCTTTCAAACTTTTTGGCTTCTTTGACCAGCAAGCCTGCGGGACGGGCGTGTATACCGGCCGCATCGGTAATGGCATAGGTAAATGTTTTCATACGTTTTTCCTCCCTTTACACAAAATTTAATAACTCAAAACTTGTAA
>JAFSOW010000025.1 GCA_017443165.1 Acidaminococcaceae bacterium
TGTGTATTGAAACACTTGAAGCATTATAACACAGTCATTGTCATCGGGCAAGACTTTTTTTACTAATTTCAGATATTTTTATTCTTTGATTCCTAATGTTTCTTTAATGTGCTGTGCCATCTCTCCCGCGGCAATGACATCTTTATGGAGGATGGGCATCGTTTCCAGAGCCTCAACCTGCGGCGGAATCAAAGTTTCCGTTTCTTCGGCGAGCCTGTGAACCGCTGCGAAAGGATCCGCCTCATCTAATCCGCCGGCTTTGCCGATTCCTTCCAGAACAGTTGTGCAGAATTTATAAGGACTTGCAGTAGATAAGACCACAATGTAACTGTCATCGCTGCTCAGCAGACGGTATTTTTCAGCAGCCCGCCAGGCTACAGCCGTATGCGGGTCTATCAGATATTCAAAATCATTATGAACCCGTCCAATGGTGTCTACGGTTTCCTGTTCATCAATCCATGCCCCAAAGAACATTTCACGGACATGGTCTGCCACATCTTTGGAAACCTGATATTTTCCTTCCGTATTAAGCTGTTTCATCCATTCCGCAACCTGTGCCGCGTCATTTTCCGTCAGGTCAAACAGCAGCCGTTCCAGATTGCTGGAAACCAGAATATCCATGGAAGGAGAAACCGTTTTGTTCAGCGGGCGGTTTTTATCATACACACCGGTATTGATAAAGTCGCTCAGAACATTATTGGAATTGGAAGCGCAGATAAAATGTTTTACCGGCAGCCCCATTTTCTTTGCGTAATATCCTGCCAGTATATCACCGAAATTTCCAGTAGGAACAGAAAAAATAATCTTTTCACCGGGTTGGATGCGCTCGTTGGCTATGGCATCAGCATATGCCTTAAAATAATAGGTAATCTGGGGGACCAGTCTTCCCCAATTGATCGAGTTGGCGGAAGAGAACGTCCAACCACATTCTTTCAGTTCGTTCGCCAGTTCCGTATTACCGAATATCTCTTTTACGCCTCGCTGGGCATCATCAAAATTACCGCGGATGCCGAACACCTTAGTATTGCTGCCTGTCTGGGTGACCATCTGCAGCTTCTGCACCTGGCTGACTCCGTCTTCCGGGTAGAATACGATGATTTCCGTACCGGGAACGTTCGCAAAACCTTCCAAAGCTGCTTTACCTGTATCGCCGGACGTGGCAACCAGAACAACAATCCGGATATCCGACCCTGTTTTTTCCTGCGCCTTCGTCATCAGGTGAGGTAAAATCTGCAGGGCAATATCTTTAAACGCCATAGTCGGGCCGTGCCATAATTCCAGCACATCGGTCCGTTCCCCAACCTTACGCAGCGGCGCAGGGTCTTTCCCGAATTTTTCGGAAGAATAGGCTGCCGCAGTGCATTCTGCCAGTTCTTCCACACTGTAATCCGTAAGGAAGCAACCCAATACTTTTGCGGCGGACTGTTCATAAGGCAGCGCGTTCATACCAAGAATCGTTTCCTGAGAAAGATACGGAAAAGTCTGGGGAACAAATAACCCACCATCACCGGCCAGCCCCTCTTTGATTGCATGGGCAGAAGACACTTTATCAACCTGCCCCCTGGTACTTACAAATAACATCATTATCTCCTTGTCTTCAATAATTGTTTTTGTTATACGACACTTTGAATTGATTGCCGATTTTAAAACATTAATAATTACATTATTAATGTATCTACAGCAGCCCCAGTTGCGCGGACCAGATCTTCAGGAGCAGCCAGTATCTGCATACCGCGCAGTCCCGCGCTGATGGCGATGCGTTCAAACAGCCAGCAGGTTTCATCCATAAAGACCGGGTAATCTTTTTTGGCTCCCAGCGGCGAACAGCCGCCGCGGATATAACCTGTCAGTGGCAGCACTTCTTTCAGGTGCACCATTTCACAGCGCTTGTTGCCGCTGATCCTGGCAAGCGCTTTAAGATCCAGTTCCCCGTTTCCCGGAATCACCGCAAAAATAACACCGGTTTTATCGCCTCGTACACACAGTGTTTTAAACACCTGCTCCGGAGGCATGCCGACTTCTTTTGCTACATGCACGGCGTCCAGATGTTCTTCATCAACAGGATAGGTTTTCAGTTCATAAATGATATGCAGTTCGTCAAGAATCCTTGCTGCGTTTGTTTTCTTTATTTTTTTCACAAGAATTACCTCCTGCGATTATATATAGTACATTAAAATATGGAAAAACGCAAATATCTCTGTTATAATTTATATGTGATAATGACATTTCAAAATATAAAGGTTACCTGTTTCCCTTTTTCTATCATGGGTATCAGTTTTTAAAACCGGTTTTTGCATCTGACATCATATTAATAATATTACATAATTACATATGTGGCTTTAGCAGAAAGAGGAACAAAAAATGGCGATTAAAATTGCCTGCGGACAAATGGAAATAACGGCCGGCCGGCCTGATCTCAATTCCAAAAAAATATTATACCTGATCAGTCTTGCGAAAAAAGAAAGCGTGGATGTTTTGTTTTTGCCTGAATTGGCAATTCCCGGTTATATAATCGGCGACTTGTGGGAACAGCATTCTTTCCTGAAAGACTGTGAGGCTTACGGACAGCAGGTCATTGCCTCAACACAGGGAATCACTGTGATTTTCGGCAATGTGGCTATCGACTGGAAACGCAAAAACAAAGACGGCCATGTACGGAAATACAACGCGGCCTTTGCCGCACAGGACGGAAAGCTTGTTCCAACCGGACAGGGACTTGACTATGTTGCCAAAACTTCCCTTCCCGCTTACCGGGAGTTCGATGACCCCAGATATTTTTCAGGTCAGGAAATGCTGCTGAA
>JAFSOW010000026.1 GCA_017443165.1 Acidaminococcaceae bacterium
ATAACTGGACGCCATCAGCCCGCCCTTTTTCACCGCGTCGTTCAGCATGGCAAGGGTTGCCGTAGTACCGGGGCCGCCGTAGCTTTCCAGACCGATTTCTTCTAAAATATGGGCTACCGAGTCGCCGACTGCCGGTGTGGGCGCCAGCGACAGATCGATGATGCCGAACTGTGTGTTCAGCCGTTTCGCCGCTTCCTGGGCCACCAGCTGTCCTACCCGGGTAATTTTGAATGCCGTACGTTTGATTACTTCCGCCACCGTGCCGATATCCTGGCCGCGGACGGCTTCCAGCGCATGTTTTACCACCCCGGGTCCGCTGACGCCCACACTGACAACGGATTCCGGTTCCGTTACGCCATGGAAAGCGCCGGCCATAAAGGGATTATCGTTTACCGCGTTGCAGAACACCACCAGCTTCGCACAGCCGATGGCATCGTTGGCTGCCGTCTTTTCCGCAGTCTCTTTCACCACGCTGCCCATCTCCGCCACCGCGTCCATGTTGATGCCGGCCTTGGTTGAACCCACATTAACAGAAGAACAGACCACGTCCGTTGTGGCAAGCGCTTCCGGAATGGAAGCAATCAGGTTCCGGTCTCCTTTGGTATAGCCTTTGTCCACCAGCGCACTGAAGCCGCCGATAAAGTTTACCCCCACTTCATGGGCCGCTTTGTCCAGTGCTTTGGCCAGGGGCACATAATCATCTGTGTCGCAGCTTTCGCCCACCATGGAGATTGGTGTTACGGAAATGCGTTTATTGATGATCGGCACCCCCAGGTCAGATTCAATATCTTCCCCGGTCTGCACCAGCTTTTCCGCTTTTTTCGTAATTTTGTCATAGATTTTATCCGCGCAGACTTTCACATCCGGATGCCCACAGTCCCGCAGGCTGATGCCCATGGTGATGGTACGCACATCCAGGTTGTGGTGCGTGATCATCTGCGTGGTTTCCAGCACATCATTAAAGGTTAACACTGACATGACGATCCCTCCGCTTAAATCTGGTGCATGGCGGTGAAGATGTCTTCACTCTGCACGCGAATCTCCAGACCGATTTCTTTCGACAGTCTGTCCAGATGTTCTTTCAGTGTTTTAATGCTCATTTTGGAATCCGTCATATCCGCAATCAGAACCATGTTGAAGAAACCGTCCATAATGTTCTGGTTTATGTTCAGGACGTTGACCTGGTTATTGGCCAGTATATTGGTAACTTTGGCAATGATGCCAACCTTATCCTTTCCTACAACAGTGACTACAATACGCATCGTTCTGCCCCTCTCCTTTGCTCACCAGAAAATTTAAAATGTTGGAAACACAGTGATTTCGTTTCCTGTACGGCCTGCCGCCGTAGTGATTATTTTACCACACTTTTTATTATATGTGCAGAGTATAAAAAAACTTTTATAAATACTTCTGTATTTCTGAAGGCTTCTCTATAATCATTTCCGCCTGCTGTTCTTCTAAAAATTTCTTTCCCTTAAAGCCCCAGGCCACGCTGATGCAGGGAATGCCCGCATTGACCGCCGCTTCCAAATCTACTTCCGAATCGCCCACATAAACTGCGTTCGAACTGTCAGCCTGCAGGTTTTTCATGGCTTCCCGGATCAGATCCGGTGCGGGCTTTTTGGCAACGCCCTGACGTTCCCCTGATACGGAAGTAAAGATGCCCGGAAAGTATTCGGGGATCAGTTCCTGCACCGCGAAATCCGGTTTGTTGGAGACCACGCCCAGTGAATAACCCTGTTGTACCAGTTCCTGTAACATCTCCATGATGCCGGGGTACGGACCCGTATGGTCTTTGCAATGGACTTTATAATAAATATCAAAGTCCTGCCTGACCTTCTCCAGCGCCGCTTCTAACTGTCTGTCCGGCACAGCCCGCTCAATCAGCTTGCGCGCGCCATTACCCACGAACCGGCGGATCTCATCCGGTGTCCGCTCCGGAAAACCGTTGACACGCAGCGCGTAATTCGTTCCTTCCGCCAAATCGGTCAGCGTGTCCAGCAGTGTACCGTCCAAGTCAAAAATGATTGCTTTGTATCGTCTCATTTTATTTCCACCGCGTCTTCCAACGCTTTAATATTTCCATTTTTCAACAGCGCCACTTCTTTGTCCTCCGGCAGATTGGTAAACACACAAAGGCATGCATCAGAGGAGGCGTTGGCTTTCACATAAGCCGTGTCAAATGTCATCAGCTTATCGCCTTTCTTAACTCCCTGCCCGTCTTCAACAAACACGGTAAAACCGTTGCCCTTCAGGTTTACCGTATCAATACCGATATGCAGCATGTATTCCCTGCCGTCTTTTGTAGTCAGCCCCATAGCGTGCTTCGTTTCAAAAACGAAACTCACCGTGCTGTCTGCAGGTGCGAATACGTCACCGGCAGCAGGCTGCACCATGAAGCCGTCGCCGTTCATCTTTTCCGCGAAAGCTTCATCCGGTGTTTCCGTTATGGCACAAAGCTTTCCCATAAACGGGCTTGCAAACGTATCTTTCTTTTTCCCAAACATAGAACCAAACATAACCCAGACCCTTTCATTTTCTAACATTGAACCATCAACGGAACAGATGCGCCAGCACGCTTAGCACAATGCTGATAACGATACAGCTCACCCAGGGAAAATAGAAACTTCCATGCTTTCCTTCCATGTGGATATCTCCCGGCAGGCTGCCAAAAGGAAAGATCTTGCTGCCAAAGTGAATGACCACGCCCGCAATGATTAAAACAATCCCAAGCTGGATTAACATTTTGCCCAAACCACCAGACATGTTGCACCTTCCTTGAAAATTTAGTAGCATTTCTTTTCGTTTTATTATAAAATATATAGCAGTAAAAACCAACTGTTTTTTCATGGATTCCATATGTCATTTCAATTTCGAGAGGAGATTTTTATTATGCCTTATGTAAACATCAAAATTACAAGAGAAGGTAACGTCACTCCGGAACAGAAACGTCAGTTGATCGAAGGCGCTACCAAGCTGCTGGCCGATGTGCTTCACAAAAACACCAAAACCCTGGTTGTAACCATCGATGAAGTAGATATGGATAACTGGGGTATCGGCGGCGTACCGGTAACGGAACTCCGTAAGATTGCGAAAGAAAAGGCAGCGGCGGAAGCCAAAGCTGCCGAAGCTGCAGCTAAAGAAGAAGCCAAAGCAAAAAAGAAAGCGGAAAAAGAAATGGCCAAAGCAGCCAAGGCAGAAGAAAAAGCGAAAAAGGAAGCCGAAAAGGCTGCCGCCAAAGCCGCTGAAGCTGCAGCCAAGGAAGAAGCCAAGTCAAAAAAAGCGGAAGAAAAAGCCGCAAAAAAAGAAAAAAAATCAAAGAAGAAATAATTCAACAAGTAACGCCTGCCATCCGGCAGGCGTTTTGCAACAATGAGCTGTCTGCTGTCAAAGCGGGCAACACTTACAGTTCAAAAGAAAATGGAAAAAGATACGACAAGCAAACATACTGCTAAACAAAAAAACGAATTAGCAACAAAATGGCTGTTTACCAAAAATCGTTCCTGCAGCTGTACCATGCCCGGCGTATGGCGTGCGGTCAGCTTCTGTGACGGCTGCGCAGTCATCTTCCACAGTCCGCCGGGCTGCGCCCATGTGGCCACCCTGATGGATCTGGGCGCCCAATACCGAATCATCGGTGATCACCAGAATGAAAACCTGGACGCCGTGCCTCTCATCTCTTCCAACCTGCAGGAAAAGGACACCATATTCGGCGGCGTGGAAAAACTGCGGGGCTGAATCGCCCATGTAATGAAAACCTGGCAGCCCCGGTGCCTGATTATTGCTACCTCCTGTG
>JAFSOW010000027.1 GCA_017443165.1 Acidaminococcaceae bacterium
AACGCCATCATGAAGCGAGCAACCAAGCATTATATTGTTATGATTCAGTTAAAAGGCACCTCTTAAGAGGGTGGCCGCTATCACCGCCGGGTGGCCGCTGGTCATCGCATCAGTGGCCGCCGGGTGGCGCAAATTGCAGCTGCTTCATGCCTGACAGAAGCCTCGTAAGACTCATATCGGTCAATACGGCGTAAAGCATGTTTCCGTCCTCATCTCTTACAGGAAGTCCTGAAGTACAGATCCAGCCCTTCTCCCTGAATACCGCAAACGTGTAGAGTATGTCCTCTCCGTCCCAGAACTGGAACCGGTTGACCACGTCCATGTTCTCTTTTATCCAGTACCCCGTACGAAAAACAAAAGCCGGGTCCTCCTCCGCATCAGCTATGGCAACCCCTCTCTCCGTTTCGTAATCGAACGCAGTCCACAAGAGGCTGCATGTCCATCACTTCATTTATGGCATACAAAGTGGTCCTGGACAGGTTGAACGCAAGCGAAATGTACTGTCCTGCCAGAACGAAAGCATATATCCCACGGCCTATAACAAGCGAAACCGCTCCCAGAAAAAGGCTCCCGGCAAGTGAAAAGCGGAACAGCTGTTTTTGCAGTGATATTTTCATCGGGAAAGCTTATTTTCTTCCAAATACTGTTTTGCTTTTTCAAACGACATTTCACTTACCGCCTTACTGCATCCTTTCGCATTCCTTTAACGAAACGCTGATTTATCAGTGTTTCCTTAATCATACCGCACATTCTTTTTGGTTTCCGTTACCAAACTGGTAACGATTTTCTGAGGCTGAAAACCGTTTTCTGTCTTATACATCTATCAGCAGATTGTTTAAACGAAAGCTGTTGGTGTAACTGACTTTTCTTGCGGCCCCCATCACAATGCGGATACCGAATCCGGAGAAAGACTCTTTGTTTTCCATAAGAAGATCATAATAGGCTTTGGGATCGAACAAAGGACAATCATCCCTGAAATTCAGACGGATTGCATCCTTAAGAAACAGCAGTCTTACCACTATCTGATTATTTCCCGCTCTTTGAAAGCCGTGTTCGATAATGTTTTTGGCAGTTTCCTCCACAAAAAGCGACAGGTGATAACACCTGCTCTTTTCAACGGTTCTTTCCATGCAAATGTCATAAACACGGCGGGAAACATCCATGCACTCATTGATATCCCTGATACAAAACTCCCGCATGTCATCATCCGATATGTCAAAGTCATCCGGCAAAAACATCAGTATGTCAAAGCCTTTTCTTCCATGTTTTCCTGCGAGCGCAAACGCATAAGCAATATGGGTTAAAAGAACCAGCAGATAACAGGTCAGGAAAGATAAGAAAAGACCTTTAAAACCGGAGATGCCGGTAAGGATAATCGCGGAAAGCCCCACATAGAACACGTTGCATAATACATTTGTAACGGAAGTATATGCCGCACGTCCCACGGCCTGGATGTGTTTTTTTAACACGCATGCCATCACATCAGGCACAAAACACAGTGATGTCAGTCTGATCGCAACAGCCGCCTGACCTGTAAACCAAATATCTTCTCCGTTTGCAAAAATCTCCGCGATCGTACCGGCAAATATTACAGACAGGACGGTGATAAACAAAAGCAGCATTGAGCCGTACAAAAGTGCCGCCTTCAGAAGGTCACGTCCGCCTTTTAAATTCTTTTCACCGTAAAGAACCCCTCCGAGAAGAAGCACGGTATCTCCCGTTCCTCCTATCGCCGCATCAACAACGGCAGTAAAACCGTTGACCGCTGCCATTACGGCCAGCACGCTGCCGTCAAGTTTTGTCAGGATGATATAGTTGAAAAACAGGGCACGTATAACCAGGCTTCCGTAATAGGTCATCGACGGAAGTCCGTTTTTTACCATGGTAATAAACTCAAAAAAACTGAATTCTTTAAGAGAAAAACGGAACATCCCGGATTTAAAAAGAAAATGATACAGAAGGATCAGAAAAACCACTATGTTTGAAACGGCGGTTGCCATTGCCATGCCGGCTAAGCCCTTCCCGAAAACATAAAGATTCAGAAGATCACCTGCTGCATTAATAATCAAAATGCAAAAGGACAGCATAACTACCATCCGCTTCTTTCCTTCCAATTGAAGCAGGGACATCATTATGCTTACCAAAAATATTGAAGGTATACCGGCAGCGTATGCGCTAAGATAGGAGCCTGTGCTCCGTATCTGTGCGTTGCCCGCCGCACCGAGAATTACAGCCAGCTGTTCCGGGAAAATTATGATCAGTGCGGCAAGGAAAACCGAAAAGCAGGTTGCGGACACAAAAGCTGTCTTTGCAAAGTTCCGTGCTTCCTTCGTTTTTCCTTCACCGAGCAAATGGGAACAGGAAATCTGTGTGCCGATCGAAAAAAAGCTGCCTGCCGCAAAAACAAATGCCCCCACCGGAAGAAAAAGCGCATAGGCACCAAGTGCGTCTGCTCCGAGTCCTTTTCCCGTAAGAGCACTGTCTGTAAACTGATTAAAAGGCTGGACCAGACCGGCCAGAATGTTCACTGCCATCAGCTGAAGAAACAGTTTTTTTAACAGACCGTTACTGCCGTTTCCTTCCATCTTACGCCTTATCAAACAGGCCGGGAAGTCCCTCATCTTCCACGCGTTTTTTTATCAGTTCCGTATCGGTTGAATAGAGATTCCTCTCCTTCATAAGATCAAAAAACGAACCGCCCGAGAAAGTAAACCGTTCCGTATATTTTTCCTGCTTAATAAAACGGTAATGCGAATGGGATATGATAAGTCCCGTTGCCAGTGTGTCGGGCAAAACGCTCAATTCCTTCCCCTGCGCATATCTTGCAGCATTGTGGCCTGCCAGTGCTCCCGTGACAACTGCCTCTGTATGTCCTATAAGCGGAGCGCCTTTTTCGCCGCCGCAAAAGAGATTTTCCACCCCTTCCGCCTGCATCGTATCAAAGCAGGGTGCAACCGACAGATAGCGGATTGAATTGCCTCTTCCCGCTGAATACGGATCCATGTATTCCGCTTTTTCCAATCCGGCTATCTTTCTCAGTTTATCAAGCGGATAATAAGAAGTCATAAGCTTTGCTGCACCCGTATCCAGCAGAATCAGGTTCTCGCTGTATTCCTTAAGCGCATATTGCTTGCACGCTTTCCTGCCAAGCTTTTCATAGTTTATGTCTTCCTCGGGCACGGGCAGCAGAACCACTCCCTTTGTTTCAAGCTCAGACCTGACATCGTCACTAAGTGTTTCTTTCTTAATCTTGCAGGCTCCGGAAAAGACCCCGGGAGTTCCGTCGGCTCGCATACTTACCAGATCGTTTATCCCGCAAAGCGCACTAAGGCTTACCCTTGGTCCGAAGGTCGGACACCTTTGTATACACATGGAACAGCCGTTGCCGTATCTTAAGCAGTTACCCATGGGACCGGATGAACCGGTGGTTTCCACAAAGGCATCTCCCTCAATCACCTCGCCGGCTTCGGTCACCACGCCTGTTATACGTCTGTTATCGATATTTACTCCGGATACGCGGGTCTCGGGTACAACATCTATCCCCATCCGTGTGACCAGCGACCTTACTTCAGGTTCTATTATCTCCACATCATAAAGAGAGGCATGCTCGTGACCGGGAAAAGAAACATTTTTGTGCGAGGCGCAATTATCCATAATGTCAAAAAGCCCGCCCGCGCCCAGAGCTTTCATTTCCTCGGCAGCAGTGAATCTTCCGTTATTTCTGAAGATACCTCCGACGTTTCCCGCGCCCAGCAGCATGTCCGTTTTTTCAAGAAGAACAACCTCCGCACCGGCTTTTTTTGCGCATATGGAAGCCGAAACACCTGCCCAGCCACCGCCTGTAATCACAATTTTTTTCTTCATCATATCACACCCGCATATTCAGATATATCAACCTGTTCCTTGCACAGATGAATAATTCTTGAAGGGTCCGGATTCTTTGTACACGCTCCGCAGATACCCTCGCCGCAGCACATATGAGCGTTGTTTATGCAGGAAATAAAGGGCCCCGGTTTCCTGTCCGCTTTCCGGATCTTCTCAATAGCCTTTTTCAGCAGATAATCAGATAATCCCAGATGAATAAGCCGTGTGCCGTCAGCTATCTCACGGTCTATTATGCCGCATATATTATCTGTCAGTTCTCCTTCGGAATCACATATATCGGTTTCCGTTATGGACACCTCATAAAGATCTATAATTGTATTCAAAAGGTGTTCGTCAAAGCTGCCCTTATCCATGTATATGTTTACTTTGTTCCGGTTTTTTGCAAGCATCATTATCACATGTAATGACGGGAAAAAACCTATCCCGCGGCAAATGACCGTGGCCATGCCGTCATGAACGCATGCGGCTTCTTTTTTCCCCAATAATCCGTTCAGGTAGGGACCTCTGTAAAACACCCTGTCGCCTTTCTTCAATTCCCTGAACTGATTGGTCTTGACTCCGCGCATTTGAATTAAAAGACCAATTGTATCGGTCTCATTCTCTTCATATATGACAGAGATCGGAACATCAAAGAACGTGTTTTCCAGATAACGTATGAAAATGAATGCGCCCGGTCTGTTAAAAGCGGATCTTTCGGTAACAGGGACTTTTATTCTTATGAACAGACAGTCTCCTGCATATTCTATGACCCGGGCCACCTCGCCCTGCTTTACACGGCGGCCTCTTTTGGCTTTATTACCGTTGTTTTTCAGCTCCTGCATTACGCAAAAAGAAACGGTTCCCTGACAATTGCAAAAATCTTCTCCGCCGCACATTGAGCAGACTATACAATGTTTATTCTCAGCCAGTGTACAGGGACATGTATCAGAAGCATAATTAGAGCATTTTGTATATACCTGCAACTCTTCCCCTTCCCGATATCATAAAAACCTGGATTATCACAGACTCTTCTTCGCTCCGCGCCGCATCTCGTTGAGCTGGTTTTCCGCCATGTTTCGCAGATTTTTGCTTATCTCCCTGTTTCCAAGAACTTTCATTATGAAATGTAATGCGTCATTACTGTTGCCCTTGTTGTACAGGAGCACCGCCATAAGATAGCTGTATGTGCTCTCGTTCATACCGCATATGGGAAAATGCTCCGTCTGCCCTGCCTCGTATAACAGCTCGCGCATACGCCTGTGCACCTCAAGAAATTTCCGTGAATCCCGTGGTGTCAAAAATAACAAAGACCTCATCGGAAACGTTCCAGACGGGAAGTCTGGCCTTCTGTTCTTTGCACAGCTTTAACAGAACACGCAGCCCCGCGCTTGATATATATTCCAGCCCGTCAGCGTCAAATAGCGTCTTTACTCCGGGAAGAAAAGACATCTCAAACCGGATATCCTGTTCGACGGATTGCGCGTTTGACGAATCGATACGACCTTCAAGCGCAATGATCATTTCGCCGTCCTTCAACTCTGTTTTCATACGCTTCAACCTCTCGCGGAAAATTGCTTCATTTATCTTATCATATGCACCTTAAAATGTCACAAGACGCACGGTATCAGATGTTTTATCTGCTTCATTTCCGGTTACAATTCAGCGCCGGAGTTCAACTTATTTCTTCGAAAAACGTGCACGCATTTTTTCGCCGATATCTCCCGCGTAATAATGCTTATAACAAAGAGAGGTATAGGACTCGTTTCCGCCTATCATCACCTGTGCACCCTCCCTGACCACGTTGCCTTCGGAATCAAGACGTGTGTTGCACACCGCACCGTCGCCGCACCGGCAGCAAGCTTGAAACGTCAGTACTCTCGCACGGCAAAATGATTCGGATCTCGTTTTTCCAGTTCGTTGAACAACACATCCACATGGTTCTCATAATCCTCATCATCCTCACGCACGCCGCATGCGTTAATCATTTCCAGAAGGGTTGCGAAGTTCTTTTCCTCCTGCGGCGCTTCGTAGTGGATGTATCCGATCAGCACCTTATACAGCAGAGTCTCCGCCTTCGTCCAAAACTCGTCCCCGGCTTTGCCGTCTCCCTTGGTGTTTGCGATCAGCGTCGTCACAAGTTTCAGAATGTCTTTCTCCGAGTGGATATATCCAACGGTTCATCCCGGAGCGTAACCTTTGTCTTGTCATACAGGCACCGCGCATACAAACAGTTCCGATACTTGAATTCTTC
>JAFSOW010000028.1 GCA_017443165.1 Acidaminococcaceae bacterium
CCCATGGCATTGGACCCGCCCCCTACACAGGCGATGACCGCATCCGGCAGCCGGCCTTCTTTTTCCAGCAGCTGGGCTTTCACTTCTTCCCCGATGACCTTCTGGAAGTCCCGTACCATTTCCGGGTACGGATGGGGCCCCATAACGGAGCCTAACACGTAATAGGTGTCTTCCACCCGGGCCGTCCAGACCCGGAGCGCTTCATTCACCGCATCTTTCAGGGTGCCGGTGCCTGTGGTGACGGGCACCACCTTCGCTCCCAGCAGTTCCATGCGGAACACGTTCAGGGCCTGCCGTTCGCAGTCTTCCTTGCCCATGTACACAGTGCATTCCATGCCCATCAGCGCCGCCACCGTCGCCGTGGCCACCCCGTGCTGGCCAGCCCCGGTTTCCGCGATAACGTGCTTCTTGCCCATACGCTGCGCCAGCAGGCACTGGCCCAGCACGTTGTTGATCTTGTGGGCGCCGGTATGATTCAGGTCTTCCCGTTTCAGGTAGATTTTGGCCCCGCCCAGGTCCTTTGTCATCTTTTCCGCGTAATACAGCATGCTGGGACGGTTGGCGTAATCCCGGTACAGCTGGCGCAGCTCGTCCCAGAAGGCCTTGTCGTTTTTATAATATTCGTATGCCCGTTCCAGTTCCAGCACCGCGTTCATCAGCGTTTCCGGAATGTACTGTCCACCGTGGATTCCAAATCTTCCCTTCGTCATGATAAACATCCTTTCTGCCCTTATCCTCGTATCGCTTTCATAAATGCTTCCATCTTTATCGGGTCCTTAACTCCGTCAGCCTCTATTCCGCCGGAGACATCTACTCCGTAAAAGTAAGGAAACAACCTTGCATCCTCTTGTACCTGCCTTATAACCTCTGGCACATTTCCCGCGTCCAATCCTCCTGCCAGGAAGAAGGGTTTTTCAATCTGCACTCCTTTTAACAAAGAAAGGGAGAACGTTTTGCCGGTGCCGCCGTAGATATCCGCTAGGAATGTATCGAACAGGTAAAAGTCTGTCTGTTCCGCGTCCTTCATTAAAGTATTGTCTGTCTCTGTTCCTTGCAACCGGATCGCTTTGATAATTTTCACCTGAGTCAGGGTTTTCAGCTTTGTAATATAGGCTGCGTCTTCATCCCCATGCAGCTGCAGCATATCGGCAATCCCCGAATTTGCCAGGGCCGCGGCTTCTTCTGCCGGCATGTTTACCAGCACCGCTATCGTTTTGATTCCGGGCTCAAGCAGTTCTTTCAGCGCAGCAGCCTGCCCTTTCGTGACCTGCCGTTTGCTTTTCGCAAACACAAAGCCCGCAAAGTCAGGCTGCAGCCGGTTCACTGCTTCGATGTCTTCTTTCCTGCGTATGCCGCAGAATTTAACGTGAATCATATGTAACTCCCCGTTGCGCATCTGGTTACAAGATGCGGATGAATAATTATCTGCCCGGTGCTACCAGGAATACTCCAATATGTTTCTCACGCTTCCCTTAACTTCCGCAGCATCTCTTCCGGGTTCCCGCTGCGCATCAGCGTTTCGCCAATCAGCACGCCGTTGAACCCTTTCGACTTTAAGCTGTGGATATCATCTTCGTTCCGGATTCCGCTTTCCGCGATACAGACACAGCCTTCCGGAATCTTCTTCCGGTGTTGCAGGCAGACGCTGATGTCCACTGTAAAATCTTTCAGGTTGCGGTTGTTGATACCAATGATTTTTGCTCCGCTCTTCAGCGCTGTTTCAATTTCCCACACGTCATGCGTCTCCACCAGCGCGTCCAGCCCTACGCTTTCCGCTGCCAGCCTGTACTCCTCCAACTGGCTCGCAGACAGGATGGCGCAGATCAGTAAAACTGCATCGGCGCCCAATACTTTCGCTTCGTAAATCTGGTACGGGCTCACCGTGAAATCCTTCCGCAGCACCGGCAGGGAAACCTGTGCCGCAATCTCCCTTAAATACACGTCCGACCCCAGGAAATACTCCGGTTCCGTCAGGACAGAGATAGCAGCAGCACCACCCCGTTCATAGGATTTCGCAATTTCCAGATAAGGAAACTCCGGGGATATCAGTCCCTTGGAAGGAGACGCCTTCTTGCATTCGCAGATAAAGTTCAGCCCGGGCCGCTGCAGGTTTGCCATAAAGCTTTTGGCCCTGCAGGCAGAAGCGTTACCACTACCCATTGCGGATTCCTTATAAATTTGTTCCGCCTCTTCCCTTACTGCTGCTAAACTCTTTACTTTCTCCAGTTTGGCAACCCGCCTTTTTGCAACGGTTGCTAATGTATCTAAAATCATAATCTCCAAACCTTGTTTCTCACTCAGGCCGGTTGCTGATTTCAATGAACTTCTGCAGGGTTTCCATCGCCTTGCCGGTGTCGATCAGTTCCTCCGCCAGCGCGATGCCCTCTTTCATGTCCTTTGCCTTGCCGCCGATGTAAAGCGCAGCCCCGGCGTTCAGCAGCACAGCGTTCCGTTTATGTCCCTTCACACCGTTCAATATGTCCAGCGTAATCTGCGCATTCTCTGCCGGTGTGCCACCCTTCAGGTCTTCCTTTTTGCAACGTTCGAAGCCGAAATCTTCGGGAGTAATCACATACGTCTTATACCAGCCGTCTTTGATCTCGCAGATTGTGGTAGGCGAGCTGAGAGAAATCTCGTCCAGCTTGTCCTGCCCGTACACCACCATGCCCCGTTTCACGCCCAGACTGGTGAGAACCCGGGTCAGGGGCTCCGCCAGATATCCGTCGTACACGCCCAGCAGTTGCATGGACGGCGAAGCCGGGTTCGTCAGCGGTCCCAGAATGTTGAACACGGTCCGGAACCCCAGCTCCTTGCGGATTGCGCCCACGTATTTCATGGAAGTGTGGTATTTCTGCGCAAAGAAGAAACACATGCCCACTTCCTTCAGCAGCTCCACACATCTTGCGGGGTTCTGGCTGATGTTCACGCCCAGCGCCTCCAGACAGTCTGCTGTACCGCACAGGGAAGATGCCGCCCGGTTACCGTGCTTGGCCACCTTCATACCTCCCGCCGCCGCAATCAGCGCCGAAGTGGTGGAGATGTTAAAGCTCTGGGCGTTGTCCCCGCCGGTACCTACGATTTCAAACACATCCATGCCCGTTTCCACTTTGGTAGCATGGGCCCGCATGGCCGCAGCGCATCCGGCAATTTCATCTGTCGTTTCCGCCCGGGCGCTTTTCGTGGAGAGGGCGGCCAGAAACGCAGCGTTTTGCGTAGCCGTGGTCTCCCCGCTCATAATCTCATTCATCACCGTATAAGCTTCTTCGTAGGTCAGATCCTCTTTGCTTACAATCTTGACGATAGCTTCTTTAATCATTGTCAAATCCCCCCCATTGCAAAATATCCAAATAAAAAACCTGTCCCCGCATTCAGCAAGGACAGGCCATAATATTATCAAACCTGCGGTACCACCTTGATTCACAGCCATGCTGTGCACTCTGCGGATGCCAACACATCCTCCTTCCCTAACGCGGACGAAACGTTGTGCAATACTCTCTTTCGATTTCAGCACACCCTCAACGGTCCATTTACCAACCAGCATTTCTACCCGGATTTCAGCTGCCCGGACTCTCTGTAAGCGCTTATATTGGCTTGATCTCCGTCTCAACGGTTTTGTGGTCAATATTAATTTTAAATGTAGTTTAGCACCGGGAAAGAACTTCGTCAAATGATTTTTCGCTTTCCGATACTAATTTTCATATTTTTGTTTCGATGTGTAAACTATGTTACGGTTTTTATTTGTTCTCCATAAACGCCAGTCTTCTGGCTTCCTCGTCACTGTGCCCTTCCGCCTTAAAGCGCGCAATGTTCAGCATCATGGCTTTGTAATCCCGGGGGATGACCTTCGTGAAACGCTGCACCGTGTCTTCCCAGTCATCCAGCAGGCGTTTTGCCAGAGGGCTCCCGGTAAACTCCAAATGCCGTTCCACAATGGCTTTCACTTCATCCTGTTCCCCCGCGTCTTCCAGTTTTTCCAATTCCACCAGATCCCGGTTGCACAGTTCCGGCTGCATATCCAGCACGTAGGCCACACCGCCGGACATACCCGCGGCAAAGTTACGGCCGATTTTACCCAGAATCACGGCCCGGCCGCCGGTCATATATTCGCAACCGTGATTACCGATGCCTTCCACCACTGCCGTAGCCCCGCTGTTGCGTACGCAGAAACGCTCCCCGGCCTGGCCGTTGATATACACTTCGCCGCCGGTGGCCCCGAAGCAGGCCACGTTGCCGGTGATGATATTGGCTTCCGCCGCATAATCCGCCTCACCCGGCGGGAACAGGATCAGCCGGCCGCCGGACAGGCCTTTGCCCAGATAATCGTTGGCGTCCCCTTCCAGGGAAAGGGTCAGGCCTTTCGGGATAAAGGCGCCGAAGCTCTGGCCTGCCGAACCCACAAAGGACAGCTTGATGGTATCTTCCGGCAGACCTTCTTCCCCGTAACGGCGGGTGATCTCGCTGCCCAGGATGGTACCTGTCACCCGGTTGGTATTCCGGATGCGCAGCCGGGCCCGGATGGTCTTTTTGCAGTCCAGCGCCGGTTTGCACATGCGCACCAGTTTGGACATATCCAGGGTTTCCCCGATGTTGTGCTTCTGCCGGTGCAGGCAGCGGTGTCCCACGTCTGCGTCGGTATAGGGCCGGAACAGCAGCCGGTCCAGATCCACTTCCGCCGCTTTCCAGTTGGCGGCGCTTTCCCGCTGCTTCAGCCGGTCGGAACGTCCCACCATTTCATCGACCGTATGGAAGCCCAGGCGGGCCATGATTTCCCGCAGGTCCTGGGCCACGTATTTCAGGTAATTGATGACATATTCCGGTTTGCCGCTGAATCGCTTCCGCAACTCTTCATTCTGGGTACAGATACCGAAGGGGCAGGTGTTCAGATTGCACACACGCAGCATATGGCAGCCCAGGGCAATAAGCGGGCCGGTGCCGAAAGCGAACAGCTCCGCCCCGAACATGGCGGCAATGGCTACGTCCCGGCCGGTCAGGATCTTGCCGTCCACTTCGATGCGCACCCTGTCACGCAGTTTGTTCAGCAACAAGGTCTGCTGTACTTCCGCCAGTCCCAGTTCCCAGGGAATGCCCGCATGGCGCATACTGGAACGGGGGGACGCGCCGGTACCGCCGTCAAAGCCGCTGATGGTGATGCCGTCCGCCTTTGCCTTGACCACGCCGGCCGCAATGGTACCGATACCGGAACCTGCCGTCAGCTTCACGCTGATGTCTGCGTCCTTGTTGGCGTTCTTCAAATCAAAAATCAGTTCCGACAAATCTTCTATTGAATAGATGTCGTGATGGGGCGGCGGGGAAATCAGCGCTACACCCGGGGTGGAATGGCGGGTCTTGCCGATTTCCGGGAACACCTTGGTCCCGGGGAGATGACCGCCCTCGCCGGGCTTGGCCCCCTGGGCACATTTAATCTGCAGTTCCCGGCCGTTCACCAGATAGTTGCTTGTAACGCCGAAACGGGCTGTGGAAACCTGCTTCACCCCGTCGCTGGGGTCGTCGCCATTCTCCAATTTCACGAAGCGGGCCGGGTCCTCACCCCCTTCACCGCAGTTGCTCATGGAACCGATCCGGTTCATGGCAATGGCAATACACTCGTGGGCTTCCTTGCTCAGCGCACCGTAACTCATAGCACCGGTACGGAAGTGCAACAGGATCTTCTCCACCGGTTCCACCTCTTCAATTGGAATGCTGCATCCCGGCGGGCAGTAGAAATCCAGCAGGTCGCGCAACCGGTACACCGCGCCCTTGTCGACGATTTTCGCATACTCTTTATAGGCTTCGTAATCTTCTTCCTTGCAGGCCTTCTGCAACAGGCGGATAGCTTCCGGATCCAGAATGTGGGGCTGTTCTCCACCTTTACGGTACTTGTAATAGTCGCCGCCAGGCAGGTCGCCTTCGTCTTTATAAGCATTCTGATGCCGCAGCTGGGTCTCTCTGGCAATCTCCGCCAGACCCAGGCCTTCGATCCGGGAAGGCGTATTCACAAAGTATTTCTGGATCAGCTCCTGTTTCAGACCCACCGCCTCAAAAATCTGAGCTCCGTGATAGCTTTTTACGGTAGATATACCCATCTTCGCCATAACGGCCAGAATACCGCCCACGGCAGCTTTCAGGTAGTTCGCTTGCGCCTGCACCGCGTCCAGTCCCGGCAGCAGCTTTCCTTCCGTCGCCAGCGCATGGACCGTATCCAGTGCCAGATAGGGATTGATGGCCGTAATGCCGTAGCCGATCAGGGTACAGTAATGGTGGGTTTCCCTGGGCTCGCCGGATTCCAGCACCAGGCCCACATCAGAGCGCACCGTCTTTTTAATCAGGTAATTGTGCACCGCAGCCGAAGCCAGGAGCGCTGGTACCGCTGCCATGCGGGAATTCACGCCCCGGTCAGACAGTACTAAAATGTTGGCGCCGTTGCGGATGGCCCGGTATGCATCGATACAGATGGATTCGATAGCTGTTTCCATAGCCTCCGCGCCGCCGTTCACCGGGTACAGCATGGACAGTGTCACAGCCCGCAGCTTGTCCGTCTGCAGGTTCTTGATTACCGCCATCTCCCGGTTGGTCAGCAGGGGGCGCAACACTTCCAGCGCCGCCGTGCCTTTTTCGTCCGGCTCCATGATGTTGGCCACGTTACCGATCATGACCCGGGAGGAAGTCACGATGCTTTCCCGTACGCCGTCGATGGGCGGGTTCGTCACCTGGGCAAAATTCTGCTGGAAATAATCATACAGCATCTGGGGCTTTTCTGAAAGCACCGGCAGGGGCGCGTCGATACCCATGGCGCCTACCGGGTCCTTGCCCATGCGGGCCATAGGAACGATCATCTGGGTCAGGTCTTCCTGCGTGTAACCGAAGACTTTCTGCTGTTCTTTCAGGTCGAAGGGGATCATGGTATCGTTGATCATGCTGCCCCGCTCTTCTACCAGTTCATCCATCTCGATGATGTGTTCCCGGCACCATTCGCTGTAGGGATGGGAAGATGCCAGCATATGTTTGATCTCATCGTCTCCCACGATGCGCTGCTCCGCCGTATTGACCAGGAACAGGCGGCCCGGTTCCAGACGTCCCTTATAGGCGATCTGGTCCGGAGCCACCGGCACCGCGCCGGCTTCAGAACTCAGCACCACACGGTCGTCCTTCGTCACGTAATAGCGGGCAGGACGCAGACCGTTCCGGTCCAGCATGCCGCCGATCACCGTGCCGTCGCAGAAGCAGATGGCCGCAGGACCGTCCCAGGGTTCCATCATAAAGGTCTGGTACCGGTAAAAGTCTTTTTTCTCCTGGGGCATGGAAGGATCTTTCTCCCAGGGCTCGGGAATCATGGTAATCATGGCGTGGGCCATGGAATGCCCGGTCATCATCAGGTATTCCAGGCAGTTGTCGAACATGGCGGAATCGCTGCCGGAGTCATCCACAACAGGGAACACCTTTTCCATATCCGGGAAAAACGGGGACTTGGCCTTGCTTTCCCGGGCGTTCAGCCAGTTGATGTTGCCCCGGATGGTATTGATTTCCCCGTTATGCACAATATAGCGGTTGGGATGGGCCCGGGCCCAGCTGGGAAACGTATTGGTACTGAACCGGGAATGAACCAGCGCCATAGCCGTAGTAAAATCAAGATCGGACAGATCCAGATAAAAATGCCGCAGCTGCAGGGAGGTAAGCATACCTTTGTACACAATCGTGCGGGAAGACAGGCTGGCAATGTAAAAGGCCGTGCCCATCACCTGGCTCTGGGGAATGATTTCCTTTTCCGCCACCTTGCGGATAATGTACAGCTTGCGCTCAAAATCCATCTGATTTTTCACGCCCGGCGCCTTGCCGATAAACACCTGGATGATGCGGGGACGGATGGATTTGGCCGCTTCCCCGATGATGCTCTCGTCAATAGGCACCTCCCGCCAGCCCAGTACTTCCTGCCCTTCCTCCCGGACGATCCGTTCAAAAATCTCCATCTGCTCTTTCCGGAAGGACTCATAACGATGGGCAAAAATCATGCCCACGCCGTACTCGCCCGCAGGAGGCAGGGAAAAGCCCAGCACCTCGCATTCCCGGACAAAAAAGTCATGGGGTATCTGCACCAGAATACCGGCCCCATCGCCACTCTTCTGGTCAGCGCCTTCCGCGCCGCGGTGATTCAGGTTCTCCAGAATCTTCAGGGCATCGTCGATGATACTGTAGGATTTTTCCCCTTTAATATTCACGACAAACCCGATGCCGCAGGCGTCATGTTCAAACGCCGGGTCATATAAGCCCTGCGGCGCAGGTAAATCTCTCAGAATCCGTTCCATAGCTATTCCCCCTCTTTGCTTTACTGCAGTCACTTCTCCATCACTGCTCTATATCTGTTACAAGAATAATATATGTACACAGTATAACAACATCAGCCTTAACAGTCAATGAAAATCA
>JAFSOW010000029.1 GCA_017443165.1 Acidaminococcaceae bacterium
AACGGTCGTGATCTTCAATATGCTGGGGGATAATCTCCGGGATATTCTGGATCCGCGGGAAGAGTAAGGGGGGGAATATCATGTCATTATTAGAAATAAAAAACGTAGATATTTCCTATGGTAAAAACCTTACGGTAAAAAACTGCAGCCTGAACCTGGATAAAGGGCAGATTTGCAGCATAGTCGGCGAATCCGGCAGTGGTAAAACCACAGTGATCCGTGCGGTCATGGGGTTGCTTCCCGGAGCGGGCAGAGTTTCTGCTGGTGATATTACTTATGATGGTACGGATTTATTGAAACTGACACCCAAAGAGTGGCGTAAGCTGCGGGGTCATGACGTGTCCATGATTTTCCAGGACAGCGGCGCCATGATGAACCAGACCCGTCTGATCGGTGACAGTTATGTGGAATATATATTGACTCACGAGGATATCTCCAGGAAAGACGCCTGGGCGAAGGGCGTGGAAATGATTGAGCGGATGCGTCTGCCGGACGGGGATCGCGTGATGCGTTCTTATCCGTTCCAGCTTTCCGGCGGTCAGCGTCAGCGTGTCGGCATTGCCATGGGCATGACGTACCAGCCCAAACTTTTGCTGGCTGATGAACCCACTTCGGCCCTTGACGTGACGACGCAGGCGCAAATCGTCCGGCAGTTTATGGAGCTTCGCGATGAGTACGGTACCAGTATTATCATTGTAACCCATAACCTGGGCGTAGCTGCCTATATGGGTGACAAGATTGTGGTTATGAAACGCGGCGAGGTTGTGGATCAGGGCGAGCGTGAGTACATACTTCATCAGTCAACCAATCCGTATACCAAGCTGCTGCTGGATGCGGTACCGACCCTGGGAGGTAAACGCTATGTTTGATGAAAAAGATCTGCTGATTGACGCGCGTCACGTGACCCGTCGTTTTCCGACTAACGATGGCCGTTTGCTTACCGCCTGTGATGATATCAATTTGAAGTTTTATAAAGGAAAGACCCTGGGCCTGGTCGGCGAGTCCGGTTGCGGCAAGAGTACGTTCATGCGTTTCCTGGTTTGGCTTGATTATCCCACAGAAGGCGAGATTTTCTTCCATGGGAAGGATATCACGAAAATGAAAGGCGCGGAGCTGCACGAAAACCGCCAGCATATCCAGATGGTGTTCCAGGATCCCTCCACATCATTTAATCCCAAGATGAAGATCAAGGAAATCGTCTGCGAACCCCTGCTGAACTTTAACCGCATTAAACCGTCTGAAATGGACGCAAAGGCGAGGGAACTGCTGGAATTGGTAGAGCTTCCAGGCGATTTTGCGGACCGGTTCCCTCATAACATGTCCGGCGGTCAGCGGCAGCGTGTGGCCATCGCCCGTGCCATTGCCCTGGAACCGGAGTTCATCGTTATGGACGAAGCGACCAGCGCGCTAGACGTTTCCGTACAGAAAACGGTTATTGAGCTTATCACCCGTTTGCAACGGGAGAAGAATATTGCCATCGGTTTTATCTGCCACGATCTTGGACTGATTGAATCCTTTGCCCATCAGGTAGCGGTTATGTACCTTGGCAATATCGTAGAGGTTATGCCGGGTGAAGGATTGTCTGATATATGCTGCCATCCCTATTCAAGGGCTTTGCTGGCCTCTGTCTTTGATACCAAGATGGACTTTACCAAGAAGATTGAGAACATCAAGGGCGAACCGCCGAGTCCGCTGGACCTTCCACCGGGATGTCCTTTCAGTAACCGTTGCCCGCATTGCACGGAACGCTGCGAGCATGAGAAGCCGAAGCTGGTGGAACTGACACCGGGTCATGAGGTGGCCTGCCACCGGTTTGCCAAATAAGAGGGCGGAACGCAACGACGACCGATAACGAGTAATGTAACACAGGCGCTGTAACCCGATGGCGCCTGTGTTCCAGGATAAAGCATAAGCAAAGTGATATTTTAACGTACATTAGATTAGCATAGATACTATCAATATGAAAACACGTCTGCATTCGATCACATTTGTTGAAGAACGGAACAATACTGTAACATTTGAAACAAACAGAACTAACAAATGTGAAGAAAATGTGAAATAAGGACTATTAACATATGAACATTTGCTCATATGTTATAATATAGGCAAGAAAAACATACAAATATTTAAACCTTATCCCGAAAGGGATATCAGGGGCAGGGAACCGAGATAACAGTTCCGCAGTCCCGGAGCTTAGGCGCAAGGAAAGGTGAATTAAAATGGCTAAAGAAATCAGAGATCTGGAAGACATCCGCAGCAGTGCGGAAGACGCTGCAGTACGTACCTTTGCAAAAGGGAGCGGCGTGATGCAGCACGTGAATGCAGTGGAGGAAAACGCTGTAAAAGGAATCGTGGAGCAGCATGCTCACGAACACGTACATGACCACGACCATGTTCCGGCTCATTCTCACGGAGAAGGGCTGGCTCACAATCACGTACATGACCATGACCATGACCACGGGCACGACCATGACCACGGACACGACCATGACCACGGACACGACCATGACCACGAGCATGGTCCCGGCTGTTGTGGCGATGAACCGCATGACCACAGCGAACACGAACTGGTGCATCACAATGCATCCTATACACATGAAGCACATCTGGCTGGACATCCGGACAACTGCGAGTGCGCAACCTGCAATTCTCATGAAGAGTATTGCGATTTCTGCGGCGAAAGCCTGGCGCACTGCAAATGCCGTATGCCGGACGCCGACGATGTGAAACGGGTTTACAGCCTGATTAATCTGGACTGCCCCATCTGCGCAGCGAAGATCGAACATAAAGTAAAATCCCTGCCGGGAGTATCCTATGCGGCAGTGAGCTTCGGCACCAAACAGCTGCGCGTTTCCGCCAAAAATCCGGATGCCATGCTGCCGATATTCCAGGAAATCTGCCGCTCGTTCTTGTCTTATGTAACCGTAGTTCCCAGAGAAGAAGGCCCGGGACAGTCCGATAAATTCCGTACCTATAACGTGGCCGGTCTGGACTGCGCCGCCTGCTCCATTAAAGTGCAGGATGCCATCTCTGCCATTCCCGGCGTAAAGATGGCTACCCTGGTATACGAAACCGGGCAACTGCGGGTTACCGCCGACAATTACGACGACCTGCTGGCAAAGATGCAGACTGCCGCTGCCAAGGCGGAAGACGGCGTAACCATTACGGAACGGGTCCGTGCCTCTGCCCAGAAAAAATACCGCACCTATAAAGTGGAAGGTCTGGACTGCGCGGCCTGCTCTGTGAAAGTACAGGACGCCATCGCCGCCCTGCCGATCGTAGATGAAGCCATTCTGGTCTATGAGACCGGTCAGCTCCGGGTAAGCGCCCGCAGTTATGACGGCCTCCTGCCCCAGATGCAGGCGGCAGCCGATAAAGCGGAAGAGGGCGTGACCATTTCCGAAAAAGAACAGTTCGGCGCTGCCAAATTCCGCACCTACGATGTACAGGGCCTGGACTGCGCGGCCTGCGCTACCAAGGTGGAAGACGCCATCAAAGCCATGCCGGAAGTGGAGGACGCCGTGCTGGTATATTCTACCGGTCAGCTGCGTGTTACCGCCCGCAGCTACGACGGCCTTACCGCCAAACTACAGGCTGTTACCGATAAAGTCGAAGATGGTGTGACCATTGTGGAACGGGCGGACAATGCGCCGGTTCCGGAACGCAAAAAAGAAAAGAAGTCCTTCCTCAGCGAAAACGCAAGGGAACTCGCTGAACTGGTAGTAGGCGGTGCCATCTTCATTATAACTGAGTGGCTGGGCCTGGTACCGGAAGAATACCATATGTACTTCCTTGTAATCGCCTATGTGATCCTGGGCTGGAAAATCGTTCTGACTGCCCTGAAAAACCTGACCAAAGGCGAATTCTTTGATGAAAACTTCCTGATGACCGTTGCGACACTGGGCGCCTTTGCCATCCAGGCCTGGGAAGAAGCCGTTGGCGTTATCTTCTTCTACCGTGTCGGCGAATGGTTCCAGGACCGTGCCGCAGACCGGAGCCGCGACCAGATTATGGACGCGGTGGATATGCGCCCGGAAGTCGTAAACCTGCTGGTGGGCGATGACGTGAAGGTGATTCCTTCCGCGGAAGCCAGGGTCGGCGACATCCTGCTGGTTCGTGTAGGCGACCGTATCCCGCTGGACGGCGTGGTTGTGGAAGGTGAAAGCCTGCTGGATACATCCCCGGTTACCGGCGAGCCCGTGCCTGTACGCAAAACCTACGGCGATGAAGTGCTGTCTGGCTGCGTGAACACTTCCGGCATGCTGAAGATCCGCGTGGAAAAAGAACTGCAGGAATCCATGGTTACCAAGATCCTGGACTCTGTGGAAAACGCGGCGGCCAACAAGCCGTATATTGACAAATTCATCACCCGTTTCGCGCGGGTATATACCCCTATCGTAGTAGGGCTGGCTATTTTGGTAGCCGTTGTACCGTCCCTGATTACAGGAGACTGGCATAAGTGGATCTACACCGCTCTAACTTTCCTGGTTATCAGCTGTCCCTGCGCTCTGGTACTGAGCGTGCCCCTGTCCTTCTTTGCAGGTATCGGCGCCGGTTCCAAGCTGGGCATCCTGTTTAAAGGCGGCAACGCCATGGAAATGCTGAAAAATGTGGCGGCTGTGGTTATGGATAAGACCGGTACCGTTACCAAGGGCAACTTCGTGCTGCAGCAGGTCAATCCTGCCGGTGGCGTAAGCGCTGATGAAATCCTCCGGGAGACCGCGGGAATGGAACAGGTTTCCACTCATCCGATCGCTGTCAGCATCGTCAATGCAGCCAAGGAAAAGAACCTGGCCCTGCAGCGTCCGGACCGGTTTGAAGAAATCGCCGGCGAAGGTCTGGTAGCATACTATGGCAAAGATGTATTGCTGGCTGGCAACACCCGCCTGATGAACCGTTACAAAATCGACTTCAGCGGCTACCAGGCTGCGGCATACGGCAGCGAAGTGCTGGTAGCAAAGAACGGAACCTTCCAGGGCAGCCTGTTCATCAACGATACCCTGAAAGACGACGCCAAACAGGCCGTGGCGGATATCACCAAACTTGGCCTGACCACGGTTATGCTTACCGGCGACGCCCGGAGAGAAGCGGAAGCCGTTGCTGCGGAAGCAGGTATTCAGGAAGTCCGGGCAGAACTGCTGCCGCAGGATAAGCTGAAAGAAATGAACGACCTGCGCAACAAATACGGCGGAGTCATGTTCGTAGGCGACGGCATCAACGACGCTCCCGTATTGGCCGGCGCAGACGTAGGCGCGGCCATGGGCAGCGGCGCGGACGCAGCCATCGAAGCGGCGGA
>JAFSOW010000003.1 GCA_017443165.1 Acidaminococcaceae bacterium
TGTCATGATTTTTTTGTTATAATATAGGATAGTAAATGTGTAAATTACCTCTTATTGTGATAATAAATAAAAGGGTGTGTGAATATGCGAAAAATCCGGTGGTCAAATTTGGCAAACAAACGTTATTTTATCATGTCTTTATGCACTGTATACATAGCGCTGCCTGTTGTGGCAGATGTGCTGTCCGTCGGCGCGGCGGAGTTTTTGCCGGGGACTTCTGTAGCCTGGGCGGCACCTGATCCCGGTGAGATTATACGGGAGTTACAGCTGAACGATCCCGGCATGCAGCTGAACCAGGCCCGGGAATATATGGAACGCCAGCGCATTGCGCAGCAGATAGAAGAAGACCGGAAGAAGAATAGAGATCTGGTGCAAACCGATGTGAAAATGCCGGAAGAAACAGAGGCAAAGCTCGCTTTTACCCTGACAAAAGTGGAAACAGACCCTTCCGAAGTGTTAACGGAAGCGGAACTGCAGAATATCACGGCGCCCTATGTTGGCAAGACTGTTTCATTAGCGGATCTGTATGCCATTACCGGAGCCATCAACAATCTGTACAACGATAAAGGCTACATGATCTGCAAGGCATATCTGCCGCCCCAGCGTATCCACGGAGGCGTGGTGCAGATCAAACTATTGGAAGGCAAAACCGGGATGGTGACCCTGCAGGGGCTGAAGCATACCAGGGAAAAATATGTGACTGCCCGGGTGCCGCTGAAACCTGGAACTGTAGCCAATATAGCTGCCCTGAACAAAGAACTGCAACGCTTTAACGGAACCAATGATGTGCAGTTGCGCGTCCTGGTCCATGCGGGGAAGGAGCCCGGGACCACGGACTACGAAATCGTGGCTTACGAACCCAAACAGAACCAGTTCGTGACAGCGTATCTGGATTACAACGGCTATGAAACATCGGGGCGCTTCCGCCAGGGCCTGTACTATAATATCCACAGCCTGACAGGTATGCGCGACAGCCTGAGGCTGAACTACCTGCGCAGCCAGGGCACGAACTTGTATGGGCTGGGGTATTCTGTACCAGTCAGCAAAATGGGTACGCGGCTGGATATTGATTACAGCACTAACACGACGAAAATTATCAAAGGCGAAGCAAAACCTCTGGATGTAAAAGGCGATGCCTATGCTATGGGTCTTACCATCCGCCATCCTCTGCGGGTAGATCAAAAACGCCGCGACGAGGTGGGCTTGCAGTTTATGAACCAGAAATCCAAAACCAAATGGCGGAGCATTGACTACTGGACAGAGGATAAACGTAATACATTTATCCCGTACATTTCCTTCACTCATTACGGGGATAGCAGCATTTTATATCATAAGCACAGTTTCCCCATTACGAGGTTTCAAAATACGGCTTCCGGATACTGGGAACAAAATACCAATTACATCAGTTACCGGTTGAACATGCTTTATCAGAAAAAGTACAAACACGGGCAGATGTTCTCTGCACGGTTTGACGGACAGCTGGCGGATGACAAGGACCGTTCTTCGGCAGACCGCTTCTACCTGGGCGGCACCAGCAGCGTGCGGGGCTATGAGGAAAGTTTCATCGGTGGCAACAAGGGGGCAACCCTGGGCCTGACCTACCAGGTGCCATTGGATAAAAAACAGAGGTTTAACGCATTTACCTTCTTTGATTACGGTTGGGTTTCCGATGACATTGACTTGAATGCCAGCAGCTATTCAGCCTATTCCACAGGGCTGGGCCTGTCGGTATCGATTAAGAACGTTTATGCCAGCATGACACTGGGGATACCGCTGAAACGGGATTACGAGTTTACTACTAAGAAAGTCAGCAACACACGGTTCGATTTTGTAATGTCGGCAACATTCTGATTACAGCCGGAACGGCAGGCATTCCGATTGGAAGGACCAGTAACAATAAAAAACGCCAGTTATGATAACACATATTAAAACCAGGAAGCATATTGAGGGGTTTTTATGAATAAGATTTACAAGATTATTTGGAGCGATGTTAGAAAATGCTACGTGGTTGTGGCGGAAATCGCAAGGAACCGTGGCAAGAATAATGTGCGCACGATCGTGGAAGGCCTGGCCGCCCATTCCCTGGCCCGGGCCGGCCGCTGGGTGCTGCCTTTTGTGACGGCAGGCACGTTGCTGTTGCCTGTGAGCGCGTGGGCGACGGAAATCACGCCTGCCAGCGTGCTGCCTGCAGACCAGAAGAATACTGTGGTAAACAATAACGGCGTGTACAATGTGTATATGCAGCGGAAAATAGCAAACGGGCCCGGCGTGAACCAGTTTGATAAGTTCAAGCTGGATAGCGGCAACATTGCCAACATGCATTTCCAGACAAAAAGCGGAGGATTGAAAGCGGACAGCCTGGTCAACCTGGTAAAAGCCCGCATTGATGTTCAGGGTACGGTGAACGCCATTAAGGATGGCCGTATTGGCGGTAACCTTTTCTTTATCAGTCCGAACGGTATGGCTGTGGGACCCAAAGGTGTTATTAACGCAGGGCGTTTTGTGGCCCTGGCGCCCTCCTCCGGTTATTTTGATAATTTATGGAGTACAAGCTTTACGAATAATGCCGCGGGTAATCATGACCAGAATGTAGCCTATGCGGTTAAAAACGACTTTGCAAAATTTGGAACCCGGTATGATAAGGATGAACAGGAAGGAAAAGAAGAAGGCGAATTCAAGGCTACCGGCCTGGAATTTGCCGAAGGAGACGCTGATAAAAAGGGGATTGAAATAAAGGGTAAAATCAATACCCGAAGCGGCATTGTGTTAGGCGCGGGAAAAATTGCCATTGAAAACGGTGCTGTGCTGAAAAGCCAGAAGGATATTAATTTTTCCAGTCTGGTGAATACAGAAAACGTAAGCGGCGCAGCCTTTTCCAATATTGGCATGACTGCTGTAACAGACGATAGATCAGGTGATATCATCCTGCGGGCCGAAGCAAAACACGATTTTACCAATAACCCCCTGATTCCCGGCGAGGAGACGTATGATTCCATCACAAACGTAAACAATCATGCTGCGGTTACGGTTAAAGGCGAAATTAGCAGTGATGCTGGCGTAGACATTTCGGCTGCCAGTCAAACGACCTTTAACAATAAAGAGTGGCCGGGAATATCCGGTTTGTCAGATGTAGTGCCGGAATTCCTGAACGATCTGGGCATTACATGGGCTGTAGACTGGGCGCACAAGGTTAACTCAGCTGCGGTTACACTTGACAGTGCCGGTAAGGTGAGTGCGGGAGGCGATGCCCGGTTACAGGCAGATTCAACCCTGAGCATTAAAATACAGGCTAAAACGGTAGGCAAGAGGGACCCAGGCGCAACTACGGCTATTCCTGTTACCGCCGTGGCTGTGGTGAATGCTTCCAATAAGGCTTTAGTGGACGTAAAGGGCGAACTGGCTGCCGAAGGTGATATTTCACTTGCCGCTACGGCAGATACAACGTTGGATGTGACGGCTAAAGCCACTACGGAGAAACCCGACGGTGATACCGGCAACGCCATTTACCTTGGGGGAGGGCTGTTATTTGGTGACAGTGTTGCCGAAGTAAACATAGAAGCTTTGACGAAGAATAACCAGCCTCAAAAGTTGACGGCCGGTGGCGCTTTTTCTGCTGAAGCGACGGCCAACAGCGAGATTGCGGTTGAGGCTGAGTCTGCGGGTTTGGATGAATCCTTTGCTTCCACAGCTTTAGCCTGGCTGGATTACGATTCCGCCGCCAATGTAAATCTGAAACGCAGCGTGGAAGCCGAAAGCGTTACCGCCAAGGCGGCCAATCAGGTTGATTCTCTGGGTATTAGCGCAGATAACAGTATTGGGGAAGGCGTAGACCCCATGGTTGAGTTTAAGGTCGCGGGCGAATCCAATGTGAGCGCCTTGGCCAATACACTCAAAACAAAGATGGGAGCGGAAGGGTTCCGGCAGGGCGGCAAGCTACAGGGACTGGAAAACGCTTTCAA